>JAQGHW010000548.1 GCA_028291505.1 Rhodopila sp.
AGGCTTTGGCAGTGCGGAGCGGTGCCAATCCCGAGTTGAACGGTCGGTAGCGCCGCAAGCGCGCCCGCCAAGCCACCGCGGCCGGCCGGCGCGGCCGGGTCAAGAGCCGCCCGGGGATCTTTAAGGGTGCCGCTGATAAGTAGCGGGGCGGGTAGCACGCCGATACTGAGATGTTTCGACTGCGTCCGCAGTCGGACTTCTACACGCTCCTGCCCCAGGTCCACCGCACCGGTACCTTCCGTTACTGCGTCCGCGGTCTCCAGCAGCAGGCTGCGGGTGGACAAAACGCCTTGTCGCAGCGCGAGATCCGCAACAAAACACTCGACACTTGTGGTGGGCGAGCCGTTGAGGGAGGAAAGTAGCGCGCTGCCTAAACGTAGCCCGGCGAGATCCACGAGCAGGGAACTGAGATCGCCGTCCAGCATCCAGAGGGACGCGGTACCATCGGCGCTAGCCAGGATCTCCGCAATCGACCGGCCGGTCCCGTCGACGCGCACGGTTCCGTTCAGGGCCCCGTGGCCTTGATAGCCGCCGCTCGCCCACAAAAGACGCGAAACGTCCACCCGCTCGAAGTGAATGTCGGCGCCGGCCTGCAAGGCTTCGTCCGTCCGCGGCGTTAGCCGGATGTCGCCCGAGATCCGCCCTTGGCCAACCCCGAAGCTGACCTGATGGAATGCCACCGCGCCGTTTACGACGTCCACGTTGAGGGAAAGGTTGTCGAAGGGCATCGACGCGCCCTGGATCCGCTGCGCATGGAAGGTCAGATGCACATTCGCCTGATCGAATTTTGCCGCATGCAAAGGGGCATGAGGCAGCACCCGCGGGCTGGCCGCCACGTTCCGCTCCATTTGTGCCGCCTGAACCCGCTGCTCCGGCGTCTGGCCGGGCGTACCTGGTGGTCCTGGCTTGCTGCTCAACAGGCTTACAATGTCGCGGAGGTCTACGCTGGGCGAAAGGATATCGGCGGTGATTTCCGGCCGCTGGCTGGGTTGCGTCGCAACGATCATCGCGCCCTCCAGATTGCTCCGACCTAACCGCCCCTGGACGTCAGTGAGTCGATAGGCCCTCGCCGCATAGTCCAGTTTCCCGCGCAGCTCATAAGGCGGTGTGACCGGAAACGGAACCCCGGTGAGTGGCCTGAGCCGCGACATGTCAGGCCCTGAGATCAGGAAATCTACAGTGGCACCGCGCTGGCTGAACGGATTTTGCAGGATCCCCTTTACGGAGGCCTGCGTTGGCCCGTTCTGGACCCATATCTCGGCTGGCCAAGGCGGTATCGGGTCTTGCATATCGAGCGGGAGGTTGCAGGCGAACCGCGCAACAATAGATTCGTCGGCGTAAGTGCCCCGTGCCTCCGCCACCATCCTTGTGGTTTCATCCTTTCCTGTCTCGCGCTCCGTTGCGAACGTGGCCTCGAAATCTGCGCGCAAACCAGCCAGGAAGATTCGCGCGCGTCCGTCCAGAATGCTGAGCGCGCCGATATGGGGGCGGGCTGCCGACGCAAGGCGGTAGTTCTCCCGGCCGTCCTCGGTCGCGATCGCGTGTATCGCCGGCCGCACCAGCTCGACCGAGGCGATCACGATCGAACGGCGCCGCACGGAAGCTGCCACTTCTATCTGGACGGTCAGGCGCGGTATCCGCGCGAATGGGTCGTCCTCCCGAGCGAACCCGTCAGGATTGCCGACCACCACGTCCTCCGCGATTACTGTCACAGGGTCGCCGAAGCGCAGGCCCAGACGCCCAATGGTCACGGGACGCGCGAGCCTGGTGGAGGCCTGCCACGCGATGAGTGGCCCAATCCAAACAGGGATCGACATGACAGTGCCAGCGAAAACCCCGATCGCTGCAAGGCCCAAGCAGAGCAGCCACCTGACGGAACGCCTACGAGCCATATGCATCCTTTCTGCCGTAGCAGGCGCAGCAAACCCCAGCAGAAAACAAACGCGAGGGACCGGGCACGGTTCGTCTGCTTCGCCGCGGTTCACGCCAGCCCGCTCGATAAAATCTGAGGTATTCTACCGGTTACCCGGCCCCCCTTTAAGATCTATGTGCTTGGTAGGCATGAATATCATAAGGGTGTGCGGTAGGATCATCGGAAATTGGCAATGAATTGACAATAAACACGGCGAAGTGCGCATGTAGCGACTGCATTGCGTCGCGAGTGTAAACAACGCCATTCGGAGGAATGGCCGAATCTATTGGAGCAATGAGTGTACCGGTCACCACCCGAAGGATCGGCGATGGGCGGCGCTCACGTCTAGACAAACGTCAGGAGACTCAACTTAGGGCCTGAGCTAGAACAATCGCTTCAATCGTCGGGCGTTCGCGGTGTGAAAGTATAGTTCCACTCACCGTGGAAGTCAGCGGGCTTGATGTTCAGCCTGGCCATCTCGGCATCGGAAACCTTGATGCCTTTCTCATAGGCGTTTCGATCAAGGCGACACTGAACCGTCAAGCCTTTGCGGGTCTTAGTAGCGGGGATCAACTGGACAACGACCTCGTGGGCCAGGAGAGGTTTGCCCCGCCAGTTCTGCGTGATGAAGGCGAACAAGCGATGCTCGATGCGGTTCCACTTGCTGGTACCAGGCGGCAGATGTGCTACCGTGATGGCCAAGCCGGTTTCATCGGCAAGC
>JAQGHW010000962.1 GCA_028291505.1 Rhodopila sp.
TGATCAATCAATGTGTTGTGACGTTGATTGTCTGTTGTCATATCGGAACTGACACAGTTGCGTGTTGTGCTGGGGAATGGTGGTGTCCACGCTGCGGTCGGCATGGCTGGGCGGCACGATTCCGGTCGTTTATCGAGCCTGTAGGAGCAGGGTGCTTACAGGAGCGAGCCGGCCCGCATGGGACAAACTATCCCGGGCCGCGCCGCGCGAGGCCAGGTCGTTGGGGACCGGCTGGATGGCGGTTGCCTTCAGGATGTCGCCTGGCGTCCGCCAACCCCGGGGTGTTCGGACCGCCCGCGCGACGCCCGATCCAGAGGAGGCCGGAACCGCAGAATCATGTCTTGGAAGACATGGAATATTATCGAACCCAATTCGGCGCGAACAGATATACCAACAGCGCTTGATGCAAATGTAATGGAGCGGCCACTATTGATGTCTTTTGTCACGGTCATCATGGTGGCGCCGTTCCGGCTGGCCGCCGTGCATTTACGATACCACTTCAAACATACGCGGACAGCCCCACATATTTCGTAACGTACAAAATGACCATTTGGTAAATCCTGATGAATTTTCTGTCACGGATATAGATCCGGACCACTGAATTGAGGTATGATGTAAATAATCATTATTTGTGTTGCTCCATGCGCCACCGCGGTGCGAATTCACGGTCTGACACGCTAGATTAACGAATCTATGACTTTATCCAGATGGTCTCGGTGTATCCAGTCGCCCTGGTTTGACGGCAGCGCCGGTCCTACATGCCTAACCGGGACCAGAGCCACAGAAAAGGACAGACGACGGTTGAGCACAAAAACATCTGTCCCACCCGGCGCCCAATCACTGGATGGCCACTCGCCGGGGGATTTGCTGCGCGACTGGCGGCGCAGGCGTCGTATGAGCCAGCTTGAATTGGCCTCCGATGCGGATATCTCCGCCAGACATCTGAGTTGTCTGGAAACCGGCCGTTCCAGGCCCGACCTGCAGATGTTGCTGCATCTGGCGATGTGTCTGGATGTGCCTCTGCGCGACAGGAACGTGCTGCTGCGCGCCGCGGGTTTCACGCCGGTCTTCCAGGAACGCCCGTTCAATGAGCCGATCCTGGATCAGGTCCGCCGCAGCATCGAGACTGTCCTGGCCGCCTACGACCCCTATCCGGCGCTTGCGGTCGACCGGCACTGGACGATGCGCGCGGCGAACCGCGCGGTGGCGCATCTCGTCGCCGGCGCCGACCTGACGCTGCTGCGACCGCCGGTGAATGTGCTGCGGCTGTTGCTGCACCCGGCCGGCCTGGCGTCCCGCATTGTCAACCTCGCGCAATGGCGGGCGCATGTGATCGCTCGATTGCGTCGCCAGATCGAGGTCAGCGGCGACGCGGTGCTGATGGATCTGCTGGAGGAACTTCGCGACTATCCGGTTCCGCGTGGCGTCGGCTTGCCGGGTCGGGAAACCGAGGCCGAACTGCTCGCGATCCCCTTCCGGCTGGCCACGATCGATGGGGTCCTGTCGTTTTTCAGCACCACGACGCTGTTCGGCACACCGGTCGATATAACCGTGTCGGAACTGGCCATCGAGGCCTTCCTTCCCGCCGATTCCGCGACGGCCGAAATCATGCGCCGTGTCGCCCAGCATGCCGAGACCCGTCAGCCGCCGCCTGTGGCGGTCCCCGGTCGGTCACTGCTTGCTTCGTGATCAGCGAGGCGCGGCCAACAGCAGGCGGTTGATCCGCTCCAGTGCGGAAAACGTCTGGCGCCAGGCCTTCGCAAACGCATCCGGCTTGGTGCCGCGTCCGGCCAGGATGCCACCGATTTCAGCGACACTGCGCCGTCCGTCGACCAACGGCAGGATGGCGGAGGCGAGCGGCGGCAGCGCGACCGGGATGCGCAGACCGTCGAAGTTCATGGTCAGGGTGCCGTCCGGCCGGATGCCGCGCGCCAGGGCGTCACCGTCGATTTCGCGGCAGACCGGCACCGCGAGGTCTGCGTACGGATCCGGCGGCAGCATCGGGTCATCGGCCCGCACGCAATACAAGATATGCACCGCCATATTGCCAACCAGCGCTTCGGCCAGCGCCGCGCGCCCCGTCGGGTCCATCGTGTCCAGTATGGCGCGCAGCTTCGGGTCAGGCAGCAACGGCGCGGGGTCGTAGCGAATCGGCTCCACCCAGCAGGTGACGCGCAGGCCCGCACCGTCGAGCAGCGCACTGAGTTCCGGCACGGTAAAGGCCCGGTCGCGGGGGTTCAGCAGCAGGTCGTAAAGCCCCGCGTCCCCGCCGTTGATGTGGTCGTCGAAATTACGGTTGTGGCGGAGCCATTGAGTCTCCGGCACATGCTTCATCACCCGCCGGGCGACATCCAGCCGCTGTTGCGGTGACTGATCCGGCGGGCTGAGGCGGCGGAGCGCGTCCTGCATCATATAGACACCGGTGCGGCCATGCGGCGCGTAGACCATCAACCCCATCCCACCGCCAGGTGCCAGGACCGACAGCAGGGCGTGCAACCCTTCAGCCGGATCGGGCAGATGATGCAGCACACCGCAGCAATCGATGTAGTCGAACGGCCCAAGTCCCGATCCAGGCAACTCCAGCAATGACCGCTGCTCCCACACGATGTTGGTCAGTTTCCGAACCTGGGCGCGGCCTTGGGCGATGGCCAGCGCCGCGGCGGACCGATCGAGCCAGGTGACATGGCCAGCGCGCCCGAGGCTGGTCATCTGCTGCGCCAGCATGATGGTCCCGTCACCGGTTCCGCCGCCGGCGAACAGGGCGTTCAGCGGCCGGCTTGCCGAACGGGCGGCGCCGAAGATCCAATGGTCGATTTCGCGCAGGTGACTCGGGCTGCCGACCACCAGTCGCTTCGCTTCCTCGCGCGGGTCCCGCTTCGGGTAGGGGTAAGCTTCATACTGGCCGGCGAGGCGCTGATCGGTGGCGTCAGTCATGGCGCCGGAATAGAGCATGATCGCGCCAGGCGAAATGCCGGGCAGGGCGGCGGTGCCGCACGTGATGCGCGGGGGATCCGATCAAACAATGCAGGCGGGCCAGTTTCCGGCTGCACAGCCGACCGGAAACTGGTCTAAACCGCGCGCATGGCTGAACCCAGGACTCGCGGCTATTTCGGCATCGGCGCGGAAGGTGTCTCCAAATCGGCCAACATCGGTGCGCTGTTGCGAACCGGTCACGCATTCGGTGCGTCGTTCTGCTTCACCATCGGCACCGGTTGGGATTCCCGCGCCGCCCGGACAGCGGATACCGCTGACACGCCATCGCATGTGCCGATGTGGCGCTACCCGACCCTGGCGGACGTGTCGCTGCCGTGCGGATGCGCCCTTGTCGGGATCGAACTGCTGGACGACGCGGTCGATCTGCCGTCCTTCCGCCATCCCCTGAACGCGGCTTATGTGCTGGGTCCCGAACGAGCAGGACTGTCCGCCGGCTTGCTGGAACGGTGCGACCATGTGGTGCGGATCCCGACCCGATTCGCGCTGAACCTCGCGGTTGCCGGCGCGCTGGTGCTGTATGACCGCTTGCTGCAACATGGGCGTTTCGCGGAGCGGCCGGTCGGCTCACGCGGGCCGGTGAACGCGCTTGGGGCAACCGGCCACGGTCCGCCGCGGTTCCGCCGGACGATCCCGGACTGGATTTACGCTGACGCGAAGAAGCCATGACGGTGTCGCGCTTGTTCGGCGTGCGTGCCGGCCTTATTGCTGCGCGCATGAACACGCGATTCCCCTGTTTGCTGACTGTTGCGCTGCTGCTGGCCCTGCCGGCCGCGGCCCAAACCAAGAAGGCGGCACCGCCCGCTCACCCAGCGGCCGCGGCAGCCGCCGGTCCGAAGTCGATCGGCAAGTTCGAGGATTGGACCGCGGCGACGCATTCCGAATCCGGCCAGACCGTCTGCTACGCGTTCACTCGCGTACAGAGTTCGGCACCAGCCCTGCCGGCGCGGGGGGCGGTGGTGCTGACGGTAACCCAGCGTTCGTCCGGCCGGGATGCGGTCGCGATCGAGGCTGGGTTCGCCTATCCGGCGAACGCGACCGTGACGGTGCAGGTCGACCAGGCCGGGCTGGAATTCTACACCGCCGGCCGAAACGCCTTTGCGCGCGACGGCAAGGCGGCGGTTACCGCTTTCGGCAAAGGCAGCCGAGCGATTGCCAGGTCGCCGGGGCCGAAGGAGGTGACGGATACCTTCAGCCTGAAGGGGTT
>JAQGHW010000550.1 GCA_028291505.1 Rhodopila sp.
TGCAAGCCACCGAGCAGCCAGGACAATGGGGAGCGGCCAGGCCGATGGAAGGAACCAGCCAGCTAGAAGCCCACGGCAGCATCGCCCGCCGTACCCCAACTCGGGGCCGGCGGCGCATAAGTTGGGTCGATCGAAACTTCCCCCGCCTCGCGGTCCTGCCGACGACGCTGCTGATGCTGCTGGTGTTCGGGATTCCGCTGCTGTTCTCCGCCTGGCTGTCGCTGGAAGCCTGGTCGCCTGACCAGACCCTGTTCGGCGGCACATTCGCCGGAACCGCCAACTACCAGGACCTGCTGACGGACCCGGAGTTCACCGGCAGCCTGATCCTGACATTGGGATACACCGCCGGTGTCGTCGCCGCCGAACTGGGCGTGGGCATGGGGATCGCCCTGCTGCTGAACATCGATCTGCCCTGGATCGGCCTGTTCCGCACCCTGCTGATCGTCCCGATGATGATCACGCCCGTCGTCGCCGCCTTCTGCTGGAAACTACTGCTCGACCCCGACCACGGCGTCATCAATTACTTCATCCAGCAGCACATCGTCTGGCTGGGCCGGCCCGACACGGCCTTGCTGTCGGTCGCTGTGGTGAACGTCTGGCAGAACGCACCCTACGTCGCGATCCTGCTGCTTGCCGGCCTTCGGTCGTTACCGAATGAACCAGTAGAGGCCGCACTGATCGACGGCGCCAGCCGCTTTCAAATGTTCTGGCACATTACCCTGCCGCTGCTGCGCCCTTACCTTCTGGTCGCGCTGCTGCTCCGCATGATCTTCGAGTTCCGTTCGTTCGACAACGTCTACGTGATGACCAGCGGAGGACCCGCGAACGCAACGATGGTGCTGTCGATGTACACTTATCTCGCCTCGTTCGTTCGCTTCGACCTCAGCCTGGGTGCGGCCGCGGCGTGGATGATGCTGCTGATCTCGCTGATCATGTGCGGGTGCTTCATCGCCGTGGTCCGCCGTCGGGATGCCAACTGATGCGGCGCAAACTGACGGAACGCATCGCGATCTACGCCGCCCTGATCGCGCTGACCGTGGTGTTCCTGTTCCCGCTGGTGTGGATCACCGGGCTGTCGCTGAAGACCCGGCTGCAGGTATTCGCATCACCTCCACTGTTCCTGTGGCGGCCAACGTTCGAGAACTACGCTGCGACATTGGCCAGAGCGGATTTTGGCCAGGCATTTGTGAACAGTCTGCTGGTGTCGGCGGGTGCGGTCTCACTGTCGCTGATCGTTGGCGTGCCGGCGGCGTATGCGCTGGCTCGTTTCCGCTTCGCCGGCCGTAACGTCCTGTTCTTCGCTCTGCTGTCGATGCGCATGCTGCCACCGATCGCCGTACTTGTGCCGATGTACGTGCTGTTCAACGCGTTCGGCCTGACCACCACAAGGACTTCCGTGGTTCTGGCCTACACCACGTTCAGCTTGCCGCTTGTCGTCTGGATCATGCGCGGCTTCTTCGAGGACCTGCCTCGGGAACTCGAAGAATCCGCCTGGGTTGATGGCGCAACAAGATTCCGGGCGTTCGTGCACGTCGTGCTGCCGTTGACGAAACCGGGGCTGGTGGCGGCCTGCATCCTGTGCTTGCAACTGGCCTGGAACGATTTTCTGTTCGCCGCGGTGCTGACCAACAACGCAACGCGCACGCTGCCGGTGCTGATGGCCGCGTTTTCCGGCGGCGATACCGGCGTCGACTGGGGCGGCATGACGGCCTCGGGCGTGCTGGTCATTCTACCCGTGATTCTGTTCTCGTTCGCGGCGCAACGCCATCTGGTCGCCGGGCTGTCGTCCGGCGCGGTCAAGGGGTAATCCAAATGACTGATTTGAACAGACGCCGGCTACTCGCCGCCTCGGCCGCTGCGGCCTTGCCGCTGCCCGCGCTGGCCGCAAGTAAACCAGAAAAGCTGGTCTACGTCGGCGACAACGGCCCCTGGCACTGGGTGATGGTGGAGGAAGTCGCGCCCGCCTTCGAAAAAGCCACCGGCATCAAGATCGACTTCACCCTCCTCCCCGTCGACCCCTGGACCGCTCGGTTGAAGGCCGAACTGAGCTCCGGATCAGGCGGCATCGACATCGTGCAATGGTCCGTGGGCATGGCCGGCTGGATCAGCCCGCACATGATGGACCACGAGGCGCTGGCCGGCGAAATCATGGCCAAGGATCCAGCCTGGGACTGGGCGGATTTCCTCGGCGGCAGCAAACGCGCGGCGACCTATGACGGCAAGATGGCCGGCATCCCATACCGCATCACCACCGGCATCATGCACTATCAGCACGCCCTGCTGGAGCAAGCCGGCATCGCGAAACTACCCGAAACGTTCGACGAACTGGAAAAGGCGACGATCGCCACCAACAAGCCACCCGAACGATATGGATTTGGAATATCGGGTCGGCAGGGTTCGGCCATCCTGAGCAGCTTCATGCCGTGGCTGTATTCCTGCGGCGGCGACCTGCTGGATTTCAAGACAGGCGAGATCCTCATCAACAACGCCAAGGGCGTCGCCGCGTTGGAGTTCTGGGCTGGCCTCGTACTGAAAGACAAGGTGACGCCCCCCGAGGCAACCACCTGGGAGTATGACGAAATCGTCGCGGGTGGCCAGAGCGACCGCTATGCGATGTGCCAGACCTTCGCGCCGTACGGCACGTTGATCAACGATCCGAAGATTTCCAAGACCGGCGGCAAATGGGTCTGGTCCACGGTGCCCGGGCAGACCGCGAAAGAGCAGGGACGCACCTGGGTGGATGGGCATTTCCTCGCCGTGCCGAAGTACACCCAGAACAGGGACTGGGCGCTGGCGTTCATCCAGTTGGCGACCAGCAAGGACTGGATGCGCCGGTCGATGGTGCGCGGCAACGCGCCGCCTCGGGGGTCGGTATTGCGTGATCCAGAGATGGTGTCGCTGATCGGCTGGCCGCCAACCGCCGCGGCAGCGATCGAAACCGGGTTTCCAACGCCGGCACAGCCGGTGTGGAGCACGTTGCAGTTGACGCTCCGCACCGCGCTGTCGGCCGCGATCCTCGGGCAAAAGACGCCGAAACAGGCGCTGGACGACGTGGCGGTAGACTGGCAGCGGGGGTTGCGTAGGGCCGGGATAAAGCAGGGGTGAGCCTGTTACTTCGGTCGACGTGGGAACAGGCCTTGCTCCACCGGCCCCAAGGCTC
>JAQGHW010000006.1 GCA_028291505.1 Rhodopila sp.
TGCCGTTGCACCACCACGTCCAGCGCGCTGGTCGGTTCGTCCGCGATGATCACCCGTGGCCGCAGGCAGATGGCAATCGCGATGCAGGCACGCTGCTTCATTCCGCCGCTGAGTTCGTGCGGATACATCGAAGCCACGTCCGGCCGCAGTCCGACGGTTGAGAGCAGATCAGCAATCCGCGCATGCAGCACCGGTCTTGAAAGCGCCTCGCCGTGGTCGGCCAGCGCATCGGCGATCTGCTGGCCGATGCGCATGACCGGATTGAGAGAATTCATCGAGCCCTGCGGCACCAGCGCAATCCCCGCCAGCCGCAGCCGCCGCATCGCCTCATGGGTCAGCCCCGACAGCTCAACGCCGTCCAGGAAGACGCGACCGCCGTCGATATGGCCGGGCGGACGGATCATGCGCAAAATCGCCAGCGCCATGGTGGACTTGCCGGACCCGGATTCACCGGCGAGGCCGAACCGTTCGTTCGGTGCCAGGCTGAAGCTGACGCCATCCACCGCCCGCACCGCCCCCAACGGATGCGCGTACGATACGCGCAGGTCCCTGACCTCCAGGACAGCCCGGCTCATGTCGATGTTCGCAGGCGCGGATTGGCGATCTCGTCGAGGCCAATGGTCACAAAAAACAAACCGAGGAACACCGTGACGATGATGACGATCGGCGGCACCCACCACCACCACCAGCCGTTGATCATCGCCGCGTTGAAATTCACCCAGTACAGCGTCATGCCCAAAGTCGGCGAGTCCATCGGCCCCAGGCCCAGCACCTCCAGCCCGATCGACGCCAGGATCGCCGCCGAAACCGAACTGACCAGCGTCGCCGCCAGATAGGGCAGCAGACTCGGCATCAGTTCGAGAAAAATGATCTCTAATCCGCCCATGCCGGACATCGCGGCCAGTTCGACGTAGCCGCGCTCGCGCAACGTCAGCACCTGCGCCCGGATCGTCCGGGTCGGATAGAGCCACGCCAGCGAAGCAACGATCAGTGCCATTTCATTCACCGTCAGGCTGCTTTTGACCGAGACGGCAATCAGGATCAGCACCAGCAGTCCGGGCACGGTCAGCCCGATATCCGCGACGCTGCGGATGATCGTATCGGTCATGCCGCGATAAAAACCGGCGGTGAATGCCAGCACGGAGCCGATGCCGACGCCAAGAAAGCCGGCGATGAACCCGATGCGCAAAGTCAGCGGCGTACCGGCGACCATCACCGCCAGCAGGTCGCGGCCTTGCCGGTCGGTGCCGAACGGATAGTCCCAAGACGGCGATCGCAGCGAGGGGGCCGACAAGGCGCGTGCATCCTCGGTATCGACAAACATTCGTCCGATGACAACAAACAGCACCAGCGCGAGCAGCAGCAGCGTGCCGACCAGCAGGGATCGGTTCCGCCCAGTATAGGACATCACCCCGCGCAGCGCATTCATGACACTTTCCGATACGAAATGCGCGGGTCAAGCCAGGGGTAGACAATGTCCAGCACCAGGGTCGCCAGGCCCAGCGCCACGATCACGGTGAACACGATGCCCTGAATAAGGAACTGGTCGTTCTCCTGGATCGCCTGGTACAGCAGCGCGCCGATGCCCGGAAACCCGAAAATCACCTCCACCAGCACCGCGCCCGATAGGATCTGGCCAAGCGCCAGCGCCAGGGCCGTGGTCTGCGGCAGGATCGCATTGCGAACGCAGTATCGCAGAAACACGGTGGTGGAGCGCAGTCCCTTTGCCTCGGCGAACACGACGTAGTCCTCACCCATCGTCGTCACCATCATGCCACGCATGGCCAGTGCCCAACCGCCGACCGACACCAGGATAATCGACAGCGCCGGCAGGATCGAATGCATCGCGACGTCGCTAACGAACTTCCACGTGAACCCCTGCACCGCGCCGGGACTGTAGCCGCCGAACATCGGCAGCCATTGCACCTGGAACGCAAACAGGTAGATCAGGATCAGCCCGAACAGAAAGAACGGGATCGCATGCAGCGCCCATAGCGGCGGCATCAGGGTGCGCAGCCAGCGCGGCGACCGTGGCCACGCCAGCAAGGCCCCCAGCAGCGTGCCGATCGTGAACGACAGCAACGTCGTGGTCGCCAGCAACCCGACCGTCCACGGCAGCGCCTCGACAATCAATTCCCTGACCGTGCGCGGATAGTTGGCGATCGAGTAATTGAAGTCCAGATGCGCGGTATCGTAGAGGTAGCTGCCGTATTGGGCAATCAACGGCCGGTCCAGGCCAAATCGCGTATTGTATTCCTTGACCATCTCCTCCATGCCGCTTTGCACGGCGCCCCCAAGCGCTGCCTGCTGAAGGAGTTTGGTCCGCACCGGATCCTGGCCGGAGATTTTCGGCAGGAAGAAGTTCAGCGTCGCCGCCAGCCAGACAATCAGCAGGAACACGCCGAACCGCCGGGCGATGTAGGCCGCTTGCATCGCTAAACCGGTCGCCGCGTCATGCTGACCGGAGGTTCCACAGCACCATCGCGAAGGTCAGGTGCCAGTGCGCGCCGTTGACATACGCGTTCTCGGCGGTGGGCCAGTTCTTCCAGTACAGCGTGTCCATGGCGATGCGATGGAAATTCTGCACCAGCTGGATATCCGGCAGTTCGGGCAGCCAGATCTCCATCGCCCGCCGCCATTGCGCCGCCAATTTCGGCACATCTGTCGGATCGGTCACGAACATCTCGTCGACGATCTTGTCGTACTCCGCGTTCTTCCAGCGGGCGAAATTTGCCTGGTGGCCGCCTGGCACGGCGATGCTCGATCCCTGGTACAGCCGCAATGTCGCATAGGGCTCGTTGATGCTGCCGCCATGACCGTAGATGGCCCCGACGAACTTGCCTTGCTGGAACCGGTTGTCGAAATCAGGCGGCAGCGCGAAACCGGCATCGATGCCGTGCCGCTTCAGCATCTCCGAGAGGACCGGCCCCATGCCCGCTCCGCTGGCGCCGAAGCCGATAATCTCGAGCTTGATGTGCTCGCCGGCGGCGTCCGACCAAAATCCCGCACCATCCTTCTTGTAGCCCCTGGCCGCCAGCAGGGTATCGCCCTTCTTCGGGTTCACCGCCAGCGTGTCGTATTTTTGCAGCAGGTCCTTCACCACGTCGAAATAGGGCTGCAGCGGTTTGTAGGCCGGCAGCGGCAGGGAAGAGGTCTGGCTGGCACCGGAATAGGCCACGTCGATCAGTTGTGCGCGGTCGATGTAGTAGCTCAGTGCCCAGCGTACATCGCGGTCGTCGAACGGCTTCACCTCGTTGTTTACGAATAAGGAAATCGGCCACCAGTCGACATAGCCGAACGGCGGCTTGCGGCCGGCATGGGTGATGATCTTCTCGTTCTGCCGGAAGATGGTCGGAAACGTCGCCGGCTGCATGCCGGCACTGGCATCCGTCTGATTGGTGATCATCGCCTGCGCCATCTGCTGTTCCCCGACGCTCGGTAGCCAGATGTTGCGCAGCACCTGCGGCAGCGGCGCCAGGCCGGCCTCGGCCGCCCACCATGTCGGACGCCGGTCGAATACCTTCTGCTGCAACGACGCGTTGGTCACCTGCCACGGCCCGGTGCTCACCGGCCAGCCCTTGGCGATGTCGAAATGCTTGAAAGTGGACCAATCCTGCCCTTCGAAAATGTGCTTCGGCACGATGTAGACGCCGATGTCGTACTTGTAGGTCATGAAAAAGAAGAAACGAGGCGATGGAACCACGAAATCCACCACCACAGTATTGGCGTCCGTCGCGGTCGCCTTCGCCACCGCCTGCTTCACGTCAACGCCCCATTTCACCTTGGGGCCATAATCACGCAGGGTATTCAGCGTATAGGCGACATCCTCGGCGCTGAACGGAGCGCCATCGCTCCATTTGATGCCGGACCGGGTCTTGATCGTAAGTTGCCTGAAATCCGGCGTGAACGAGAAGGTTTCCGCCAGCCACATATACGTCTTGTCGGCGAACGCGCTGTAATAGGCCAGCGGCTCATAGATCAGATTGGGTCCATTCTGGTGGTTGGAACCGATGCAGTAGGCATTCCACAGATCGAAATCCACCCAGCGTCCGTCGCGGCTGCCGGTCCAGACCAGCGTCACGGTCTTGTCCCGCGGCACCTCGGCCGGCTCCGCCATCGCAACGCCGCCCGCCCATGGCGCCAGCGCCGTCAGCGCGCCGGCGGCCATCCCGGCCTTCATGACGTCACGCCGCCCCTGCTTCATACAGGAGGTCTTCCTGGACATGGCGTATTTCTCTCCCCGAAATCCGCGCATGTATCGCGCGGTGGCTGTGTTCAGCACTTGACGGGAAGCTTACAGGGGTTTTTTGCGATCACAAGGGGCACCAACAGCCGACTTGCCCAGCGTTGCGGACGAGCCGGTCTCGGCGCTGGACGTGTCGATTCAGTCGCAGGTGGTGAACCTGCTGCAGGATCTGCAGGTAAGGTTCGGTGTCGTCTATGTGTTCATCTCGCACGAACCGGCGGTCGTGCGGCACATAGCGCACCGGGCAGCCGTCATGTATCTGGGCCGGCTGGTGGAACTGGGTAATACAGACGCTATCTTTGGTGTGGTTCAGAATCAGCCATTCTTGGGTTTCAGAGGGCGGGCGGAAGCCGCCGGCCTGTGAGGGCCGAATGGCGGATTTTGATTGGATGGGCTGGCGGGTGGCGGAGGCGGTTGACCTCCCGCCGGGTCAGGCTCGCTGAGGCTGAAGTGGTCCGAGTCCCAGCAGCGTCAGCCAATGCG
>JAQGHW010000051.1 GCA_028291505.1 Rhodopila sp.
AGGCGGTGGTCGCCGTGCCAGCGGACGATCACGCGGTGCTGCGTCCGGATTGCTCTGCTTGCGGTCAAGCCTGTCACGTCAAGGACTGGCGGCTTCGTCGGGTGGCAACGCTGTTTGGCACGGTGGCGGTGCGGCTCCCGCGGTTTCGCTGCGCCGGCTGTGGTCATGGCGAGACGGGTATCGGCTGGCTGTCGTATTGCCGATCCACACCGGAGCTCGACCAGCTGCGAGCGCATGTTTCTGCTCTGATGCCATATCGCGTCGGCGCTGGCCTACTGGAGCACCTTCTACCGGTCGGCGCAGGAACGAGCCCGGAGACGCTGCGAGGTCACACGTTGAAAGCTGGCGAGCAACTTCGCGACGCCGCAGCGGTCAAGCCTGGGGCCGGCGTGTCGGCGATCACCGACACGGTAGACTCGACATTCATCCGCGGCTGCCACGACGGCGAACGACATCTGGAGGTTCGCGTCGGCAACGTCGAGGCATCCGGCGGTGGCCGGCAAGTGTTCGGCGCCGTGGCCAAGGCCGAGACGGAGATTGCCGTGATGATCCGGCGGAGCCTTGAGACGGTCGGTCGAGCCACCGACACCGAGGTGACCGCGTTCACCGACGGCGCCCCTGGCCTTCGGTCGCTTCTCTCGGAAGCCGGCTGCAAGAAACCGCCGATCGCCGATTGGTTCCACATTGCCATGCGATTGCAGCACGCGAAGCAGGCAGCGAGCGGATTGTCGACCGACACGCCGGGTCGGATGCAGGCCAAGGTCGTGATCGTCCCAGAAGTCGAACGCCTGCACTGGCGGATCTGGAATGGCAAGGCCAGGAATGCTCGGTGCACACTCGAGCGCGTCCGCAAGGTCATGCATGTCTTTCAGGGCGAGCGTGGTCACCGGACGATGGCTCTGCCTTCGTCCCGCAAGCTGTGGCACGCGTTGCGCGAGGTCGACACCTATCTCCGCGGCCAAAGCAAGCGGCTCGTCAATTATGCCAAACGATACCGAGCCGGCCTGCGCGTTGGGACATCGGTGACCGAAGGCACAGCCAACTTCTTGGTCAATCGACGGATGAACAAGGCACAACAGATGCGGTGGTCGCGACGGGGCGCCGACTTGCTGCTGCAGGTTCGGTGCGCGGTCTACAATGGCGCGTTCGGGTTCGGCTTCGGCAAACTGTTTGAGCCAACATCCAATACGGTCCAGCAATCACCACTGGCCGCTTGATCCCCCCACTTTTCTGGACACTCCCATGATGTGACGGCTAGGCGCATGAAATTGCGGAAAGTCGAGCTAAGATGATTCGAAGTCCGGGGGCTAATCCGATGTCAGGGCCAGTAATATCGAAATTGACGCCGGTCAACGACGCAGGACGACGCACGGAGTACCCCCCTCGCGAAGCAAAACTCCAACTGCTTCTTCTTGAGACAGGGCACACACCACATGACAAATAATCGGGCCGTAACGTTCATGGGACCAAGCAAGATGGAGGTCCGCGATGCCGGATATCCCAAACTGACTGATCCCCAAGGCCGGAAGGTAGAACATGCTGTCATCCTCAAACTCGTGACGACCAACATCTGCGGCAGCGACCTGCACATCTACAACGGTCGCTTCGCAGCGCCGCCCGGAATGCTGATGGGCCACGAGAACACCGGTGAGGTCTTCGAGGTCGGCTCCCACGTCGAGTACATCAAGAAAGGCGACATCTGCTCGGTGCCGTTCAACGTGGCATGCGGTACATGCACAAATTGCAAGGAGCGTCACACCGACGTCTGCCTCCGCTCAAACGAGGAGCTCGGTTATTGCGGCGCCTACGGTTTCAATCTTGGCGGGTGGCAGGGCGGCCAGGCGGAGTACATGCTGGTGCCGTGGGCCGATTTCCAGCTGCTCAAGTTCCCAGACAAGGATGAAGCGCTCGAGAAGATCCGGGACCTTACGTTGCTCTCTGACATCCTGCCAACCGGCTTTCATGGCTGCACAGAGGCGAAGGTCCGCTCGGGATCGACCGTTTATATCGCCGGCGCCGGGCCGGTCGGTCGTTGCGCGGCGGCAAGTGCTCATCTCCTGGGGGCCTCCTGCATCATCGTTGGTGACGACAACAAGCCGAGGCTTGATCTGGTAAAGAATGCCGGCTACGAAACAGTAAATACGGCAAGTGAAACACCGGTTCCCGATCAGATCGAGAAAATTCTCGGCTCACGCTGGGTCGATAGTGGCGTCGACTGCGTCGGCCTTGAGTGCCATGGCTACGGGCCAAAGGGCACAGTCAACGAAGAAGAAGCTATCATCAACATGCTAATGGACGTGGTCAAGCCCGGTGGCAGCATGGGCATCCCCGGCGTCTATACCGATCAGGACCCTGGTGCGCCAACCGAGCTCGCCAAGCAGGGCAAGCTGGCCTGGTCGTTCCCAAAAGCCTGGGTCAAGTCGCCATCGCTCACGGCCGGCCAATGCCCGGTCATGCGGTACAACCGCGACCTGATGATGGCGATTTTGTGGGATCGGATGCCGTACCTGACCCCGCTGTTGAATACCGAAATCATTTCGCTGGACAAGGCGCCGGAAGCCTACAAGGTGTTCCACGACGGGTCCCCTAAGAAGTTCGTCATCGATCCACACAACATGACAAAGTCGGTCCAGTAAGGCTGGGTCGCGAACGTCGATCTGGGGGCCGACGCCTGGCGCGGCTTCCGGATGCGCGGCAGAAGCCGCAACAAGTCGCGTTCCTGCCGCGGTTCTTGCAAGCAATAGATTGGAACCACTCGGACATCGCGTTTTGGGTCGTTGTCGTGACGACTTGATAGCAGCGCCTGACGCCGGCTTCCAAGCTGAACTCATCGAATGGAGACACGATCATGGCTTCCGATTCTTTGAACGGACTGAAGGTTGCAATCCTGATCACCGACGGTTTCGAGCAGGTCGAGATGACCGAACCGCGCAAGGCACTCGATCAGGAAGGACACAAGACCAGCATCGTCTCGCCTAAGGACGCCCAGGTGAAGTCCTGGAAGTTCACCGAATGGGGCGAGCAGTACCCAGTCGACGTTCCCTTGAGCAAGGCCCGAGCACAGGACTTCGATGCTCTGCTGTTGCCGGGCGGTGTAATCAACCCCGACACGCTGCGGACAATCCCCGAAGCCGTTGCGTTCGCGAAGGCATTTTTCGACGCTGGCAAGCCCGTGGCGGCAATTTGCCACGGCCCCTGGACGGTCATCGAGACCGGCGCTGCGCGCGGGCGCCGCGTGACATCCTGGCCGTCGCTCAAGACCGACCTTAAGAACGCTGGCGCAGAATGGGTGGATCAGGAGGTTGTCCTCGACCGAGGCCTGATCACGAGCCGCAAGCCGGACGACATTCCAGCCTTCAACAGGGAGGTGACCAAGCTGTTTGCGGGTGCGCACGGAGGATAGTGAAGTAGAGCCTGCGGCCTGCCGGCGGTTCAAAGACTACGACACGCGCATGCGTACCGGGCAGCTTCGCCGGCCTGGTACCGCGTGCGAGCACTAGGACGCTGACCGGCCGCGCCAATGCGCTTTCATTGATCAGAAGGTCGATGCGACCGAAGCACCACGTCAGCAGTTGCTGCCGCGTCGACGACGCGTCCTCTTTCTGTGCGAGGGCGCCGATCGCCTCGGGCACGACAAGTTCCACGCGATATCAGAACGCATCGGCGCGGGGCGCCGCGGGGGCGTGGCGGCCACCACGCGGTGCCCTTCACGGCACGGTGACGCCTCGCCGTGCCATGGCTTCAAAAAGCAATGTGCGGGAGTACCGTTTAAGTAACTCTGCAGCTTTACTTAAGCCTGGATAGCCAGAGCTCCGGTCAATTTATTTCGTCCGCAACCACGTGCCACTTATGGCGTGGCAGTTCATGCGCGCTCTGGTTTGGGATGGCAAGGAAGACTTTCGATGCGAAACCGTTTCTGACCCGGAAATCGAAGATCCTCGCGAAGCCATCATCAAGGTGACCAGCTGCGCGATCTGCGGTTCGGACCTCCATCTTTTCCATAACTTCGTTCCTGCCATGTTGCCCGGTGACATCATGGGTCATGAGATGATGGGCGGAGTGGTCGAGGTTGGTTCGGGCGTCAACGGTCACCTCAAGAAGGGCGATCGGATCGTCGTGCCGTTCACCATCATCTGCGACGAAAGCGAGCAGTGCAAACGCGGCAACTTCTCGGTCTGCGAGACGACCAACCGCAAGAAGGCCCTGGCCGAGAAAATGTTCGGTCACGCTGTCACCGGTCTGTTCGGCTACACACACCTGACCGGGGGTCATCAGGGTGGACAGGCGGAATATCTCCGCGTGCCCTTCGCGGACAGGACGCAGATCAAGGTGCCGGACAACCTGACGGACGAACAGGTGCTGTTCCTCGGCGACCTCTTCCCGACCGACTGGCAGGCCGCCTTCCAGTGCGACATCGAACCCACCGACACTGTCGCCATCTGGGGCTGCGGCCCGGTCGGCCAGATGGCGATCTGTAGTGCTATTCTGCTAGGCGCGAAACAAGTGGTCGATATCGATCGCCTCTCGGAACGGCCTGGCATGGCGGATGCCGGCGGCGCCACCACGATCAACTTCAGCGAGGAAAGCGTGATCGAACGCCTGAACGACCTCACTGGTGGCAAAGATCCGCAAAAATGTATCGACGCCGTCGGTACGGAGAGCCACGTATCGTTATCCATGCCGGATACTGGGTACGATCGCGCCAAGCAGGTGATGATGCTGGAAAACGATCGGCCGCACGTGCTGCGGGAGATGATCTACGTCTGCCGCCTGGCTGGCGTGATCTCGATCCCCGGCGTCTATAGCGGACGGGTCGACAAGATCCCGATGGGCCAGACGATGAACAAAGGCCTGACCTGGCGCATGGGCCAGACCCACGTCAACCGCTGGACCGACGACCTGCTACGGCGGATCGAGGAGGGCCAGACCGATCCATCCCTTGTTATCACCCGCACGGCGGCGCTAAAGAACGGCCCCGAAATGTACAAAATGTTTCGCGACAAGCAGAACTGTTGCATCACGGTGGTCTTGAAGCCGTAAGCAGTAGAGAGGTAAGGTCACGATCTATTTTTCAAATATCGCTCGCTCCGAGGGAGATCCCAAGGTCCTCAGTTCGGGGCCGTGCTCGCTGAGCATCACTGACCAGCTTGGCAAGCTGCTGGGCCGGTGCAGTATTGGACTGGGCCTGATCGAGTTGCTGGCTCCCAGGCGTATTACCCGCACGCTCGGAAGGGAGGACAACGAAGGTCTTATTCGCGCATACGGGGCACGTGAGATCGGCCGCGGAATCCTTTCGTTGACGGTAGAAAAGGAGGTTGGTCTGTGGGGCCGGGTCGCTGGAGATGGGCTCGACATTGCGACATTG
>JAQGHW010000076.1 GCA_028291505.1 Rhodopila sp.
AAACAGTGCCAGCAGGCTTGCCGCAGCGGCGATGGCGCCCAACACCGGGTCGATGAAGAACAGTGCCGCGCCATACCCCAGGATCGTTACCAGGCTGATCGCGGCTGATGCCAGACCCGACGACAGCAGCCCGGCACAGCGATCGATCATGGAGAACCGATTGGCGATGTCGCCCGGATAGCGTTGCGCAAAGAATCCCAGCGGCAGGTTCAGCACCTGCCACATCTGCCGCGACGACATCGACGCGGACATCGCGACCTGCAGCCGAGCCAGGATGTTCTGCTGCACGAAATAGACAAACCCGCGCAACAACCCGGTAAGCACCATCGCCGACAGCAACGGCACCAGCCACGTTCGGTGGCCGAGCACCAGAAGCTGCTCGATGAAGATCCCGGTGAACGATGCCATGACGATGCCGGGTATCAGCAGGATCAGCCCGGCCAGCATCGCCGCACCCAGATTGCGCCATTGCCCGGCGAGCCTCTGCCGCAGGATCGAGGCAATGCTGGTGCGCGACCCCGCCCGTTGAAATTCGGGGCCGGGTTCGAAAGCCAGCACCACGCCGGTGAACGCCTCGTCGAAGGCTTTGCGCGTGATGTGCCTGGGGCCGCTGGCCGGATCGTTGATCCGCACGCGTCCGCCGTCCTTGGTGAACTCGAACTTCTCGACCACCACGAAATGGTTGAAGTTCCAGAACACGATCAACGGCAGCGGCAGTTTCGGCAGATCGTCGACCTCCTTGCGCAGGCCCTTCGCCACCATCCCCAGCGACCGCGCGGCCTTGACGATGTTGGTGGCCTTGGTGCCGTCACGGCCGACGCCGCACAGCTCGCGCAGCCGTTCCAGCGACACCCATAATCCGTGATACCCCAGCACCATTGCCAGGCTGGCGGCGCCGCACTCAACGGCCTCCTGCTGCATGATTGTCGGCACCCGCCACGGTCGTGGGCGAACGCGCACACGTTGCAACTGGGCAGCGATCGTCATGACCGGCTATCCGCCGGAAACAACCGCCGCAATGCCGGGATCGCCAGTTGCAGCAGCGGCTCGCTGCGGGTCACTACCTCGGCCTTGCACGGGCTGCCACCGGTCAGCACCGATTCCGGCCCGCGCGAAGACGACCATTGATAACCGGTCGGCGTAGTGGGGGAAGGCAGCAATTCGGCGCGGATCTCAAACGGTGCGCCGCCGCTCGACAGGCTGGAGACCAGCTGGCGGTTCTTCAGTGCGCGCTGCATGCCTTCCTGCGTAGCCGGCACCGCCGCCACCGAAACGACCCGAGCGACGATGAAACCGAACTCCTCCCGCTTCACGGTCGATGGCACGATCTGCACTTCCATGCCCGGGCGGATGCGCTTGCCGTCCGCCTGCGGCACATACAGGGTCGCCACCAGCGGCAGAACCGGGGTGCGTCCATTGGCGGCGGGTCCGCCAGTATCCGGCAGCAGCGCCAGCAGCGGGGCACCACGCTCGATCATTTCACCGGGATTGACCTTCAGCTCAACGACCACGCCGCTATACGGGCTCGTTACTGTCCCGTTGCGCCCCAGCTTCTCCTGCAACTGCTCGATCGCCCGTTCGGCGGCGCCGATTTTCAGCTGCAGCCGCATTCCCTCCCGCTCCTCCCCGACGCGCGTGTTGGCCTGTTCGGAGTCGAGTTGCAGCCGCGAACTCCGGTTTCGCGCCAGTTCCTCGGTCGCCGCGATAAGATCCGCTCGGGTCTGCAACACGGTCGGCTTTGGCGCCAGGCCGTGGGCGGCAAGCTCATTCAGGTCATGCAGCCGCTCCTTCGTCCAGCTCAGCCGTTGCGCCGACAGCGCGGCGCTCGTATCCAGGTTGCGCCGTTGTTCGGCCCGCGACACGTCCTGTGCGGTCCGCACGCTGGCCTGGAACGCAAGGGTCTTTTCCAGTTCCTCGCGGTCGTCGTGCAACTGCGCGGCAGCCTGGATCAGCTGTTCCTTCAGGTCCGCCTGTTCGACATGCGCGATCGCCTGACCTTCCTTGACGCTGTCACCCAGGTGAACCTGTATATCCATCAACTGCCCGCTTGCCGAGGCGGAAACCTCGCGCACGCCTTCCGCGGTCAGCAGCATGCCATCGGCCGCGACCTTGACCGGAATGCGAACAAGAATACTGCCGGCAACGGCGGCAGTGACCAGCAGGCCCGCGACCAGCAGCAGCATCCATGCGACCGGGCGGACCACGATAACGGCAAGGTCCAGCCGCTCCGGCGAGTCCAGCTTTTGCAACGCCGTCGCGCGGAACAAGGAGGCCGGCGGTGCGCCCGGAGCCGTCGGGGATAAGGTCGCCATGAAACGGGCATTCCCTCGCTGTTACGATTTTTGAAAGCAGTGCGGGATGTGAAAGCAGTGCGGGGCGGCCGAACGCCCCGCGCTGTGCGCTACCAATGGATGCTTTTGACGGCGTTCACGACGGTGTTGGTAGCGTGGCTGACGGTGGACACCACCGGGGCCGCGACCGCAACCACCACCGGTGCTACCGTGTGTTCGACGGTGGTGGCCGTGCCGACGACAACCGGGGCTACCGTGTGTTCGATGACCGGGGCTATCGTGTGTGCGATGACCGGGGCTATCGTGTGTTCGACCACCGGCGATAAGGCGTGGGCCACGGGGTTGAAGTTGAGCGAAACCGATCCGCTGACATTCAGCCCGATCCCAAGCTCCACCGACCCGCTGCCGCCCAGCGTGACCACACCGTGACTGCCGGTGATGCCCGCACCGCCGCCGGCACCAACACCGCCCGCGTCCACGCCGACCCCGCCAGTTGCGTTATTGCCGTGCGAACTGATCGAGTTCTGCACCCCGACCGCGATGTTGTCGCCGGCCGAAACGCCGCCCGACGCGCCCACACCGTGGGTGTTCAGCTGCATCGCACCACCCGCACTGGCACCGGATGTCGCAGTTACCGTCACCGTCTGAGTGTCGGAAACACCATGACCAGCGACCGTGTTGGCCGTGCTGACGGTCACCGTGTTGGTGTCGCCGACATTGGCCGTGCCGGCTATGCCGTGTGTCGTGGCAGAGCCCGAAACGCTGGCGCCCGATTCGTTGTTCAGGGTGACAGAGGTCGTATTGGACAAAGTCGTGCCGTGGCCGGCATCGATCGTGACGGTGCCAGACACCCCGGCGGTCGTGCTTATGGTGGCGCCCGCGCTGCCGCTGACGCCGTGGCTGTCCACGCTGCCGCTGGCGCCCACGCTGGTCTGGACGCCGAACGTCGCACTGCCGCTGGTGCTGACGCCATGGCTTGCGGTGTCAATGGCATGGCCCACCCCGGACATGACGACCGCGACCGGTTCGCTAACGGAATGGCTGACCGGCCCGGGTCCCATAACTGCGTTCGACAACTCGACCGGCCCATGCGAAATGACTGGCGCGTGCGCGACAACGGCAACCGGCGTCGCGCCCATATGAGCATCGCTCGGCGCAACGACCACGGCGACCGGCGTGGCAGTATGCACCTCGGTCGGGCCGTGCGACGTAAGTGCGCTTACAGCCATCGAAATGTCGTGTTGCATTTCGTTGACCGGCGCCTTGACGGCCACCGGCGCACCCGCCCCGCCTACCGCATGATCCAGCAGATCATCATCAAGTCCGTCTTCACGCGCCAACGCGGTCTTGCCGATAAACGATGCCATTCTATCCACCCTCAAGGTCAATCATTGATAAGCCGGTAAGTCACTCGTGAACCCCGGCGCTTCGTCCGTAGGTCCGCCGAACACCCCAATATTGCGGGCGACTGGTAAAGAGAAAGTTAACGGCATGAAAAAACTTTCCCAATTATTTGCACGCACTAGCAGTCAAAAGAAACGATTTATTAATAAATTCCCCCGATGCTGATCGCGCACCCCGAAGACGATCTGTGCATCAACCAGCGTGAGTGAACCAGGCGAAGCGAATGACAGATGAAAGTAAAGCCCACGCCGTTGACCCACCCCGGGGTCGCCCCGGCTTGCGCCACCCACGCATACAATTGTATTTTCCGCGGTGACAATCGTAATGGAAGCCACGGCGGATCACATCGATCAGCCGGCCGAACCTGAAGCGGCACCACAGGGCTTTGTCCGTTACTTGTCCGTCGGCGTGTCCGACAGGCGCTTCGCCATCCCGCTCGACCAGGTCATCGGCGTCGTCGAAAGTGCCGAACTGACACCGATCCCGTTCAGTCCACGGCCGTTTGAAGGTCTGGTGCAGGCCATGGGCCAGGTCGTCCCCCAGATCAGCCTGGCGGCCCTCCTCGGTTTGCCCTCCGTCGCCGGGGGCACCCTCGTGGTGGCATCGGACCTGGGGGGCAGCGTCGCCCTGCGGGTCGAGCAGGTTTACGCCATGCTGCAGATCGACCGCGACAAGCTGGTGCTCGCCGGCCCCGATGAACGCGCGAAGGAACCGATGGTGTTCGGTCATTTCGGCGACGGCCCGCAGCGCTGTGCGGTCCTCCGCATGGAGGAACTGACCAGCGGCGAACTCGCCGAGACCGCTGGCGACAGTGGATCGGTGCTGCTGGCGCCAGACGATGCCGTCCGAACCAAGGACGACGATGCAGCGGTCCGGCAGACCGAACCCTATCTGATCATCAGCCTCAGCGGCGATATCTACGCCGTGAAAATCGATCAGGTGCTCGAACTGATCGAACTGTCCAGCTTGCGGCCGGTGCCGAAGGGCCCGGCCTGGATCGCCGGCATGATCGACCTGCGCGGTGACCCGATCCTCGGCCTGTCACTGCCCGAACTTCTGGCACAGCCCGCCCAGACCCATGGCCGGCTGGGATTGGTGGTCGCGTTTCCCCCCGACATCCCCAATGCCCGCGTGGCCCTGATCGCCGAACGCAGCCTCGGGATCGAGCGCTACGGCGATGGCCAGATCCATGCCATGCGCGAACCCATCGCCGGCATCGAAAGCTATCTGGTGCGTGGCGACGACAAT
>JAQGHW010000080.1 GCA_028291505.1 Rhodopila sp.
CCCGGAGGATGGCGTCAAACTGTCCTACAACGTCGAGCTTTTCGGAATCGAGCCGCAGCTTGCGAGCATTCTGGCCAACACCTTGGCCCGATGGCCGCGGCCGTAACGGGTGATCGTAGGGATCGGCCCCGTCACGCAGGCGCTCGGGACCCGAAACCACCGGTCAGCGGCCGGACCATGTTGACGCCGAGTGCCCTGGCGTTCACCCAGAGGCTGTAGGGGCTGACGAGGACCTGACTCACGGTCCAGATCATGATCGCGTGCCAGGGGTCGATTGGCCGAAACAGCAGCACGGCAGCGGATGCGGCGACCAGGCCGGCCAGGTTGGCATACAGCGTGAACCGAGCCTGGCCGACCGCTATGAGTGCTACGCCGGACGGAAAGCTGAGGGTGGACCATGCCATCAGCGCGACCAGGGGGACCGCGGCCTGTCCCGTGGCGGCCCAGCCTGGTCCCATCAATACCGCAACGACCTGGGTCAGCCCGATGCCCAGCAGCACGCACAGCGGAAAGATCACGATCACGCTGCAGCGCAGCCAGTGGTCGACCTGCGCCAGCATCGCCTGCCGGTCGTGCTGATGTTCGGACAGCGCCGGCAGCATCAGGCGCCACAGTGCGGTGAAAGTCAGTTCTCGTACAGTATCGACCAGACGGAAGGCGACGTGGACCTGCCCCAGAACAGCGGCGCCGGCGGTCCCGCCGATCAGCACCGCGAACAGGCGGTAGCGCGCGATCAGCACCAGGGTCGACGCGGTAAGCGGCACTCCGATCGTCAGCAGGGAGCGCACCGCGGCCCAGTCCAGGCAACGCGACGGCGTCCAGTCTCGGGCTATCAGCAGGGCCAGGGCGCCGACACTTGAGGTGACGGCCTGTTGCCAGACCAGCGCCCAGCCGCCTGCCCCGGCGAAGGCCGCGCCGGCCCCCACGATGGTTCCAAGTCCCTGGCCGATCAGCGTGCGCAAGGCGAGGCTGCGATACGCCCGTTCGCGCGTGAGCAGCCCCTGGATCACACCGGCGGCGCCGACCAGCGGCAGCGGCGCGGCGAGGACCAGGGCCATCGGGATCAGCCGGCGATCGCCGAACATTGCGGCGAGGCCCCAGCCGGCGGCGCCTTGCAACAGCATGGCGATGCACCCGACGACGATCGATGCCCAGAAGGCGCTGGAGAGAACGCGGTCGTTGATTGCCTCCCGCTGCACCAGGGCGTCGGCGAACAGGGCGTTCACCACGACCCACAGCAGGACGTTCACGGCCAGCGCCGCCGCGCCGATGCCGAATTCGGCGGGACCCACGATGCGGGCGACCGCGAACGAGGTGACGATCGAGAGGATGGCGGATACCGCTGCCTCCAGCCCCGACCAGAAGGCGTCACGCTTCACGCCGGCCGCCGCCGCAGCGAGGCCAGGGAGACGATCGCGACGAAGGGGGCGAGCCACATGATGCGGGCCTGGTAGCGTTCGTGCGGGGCGGACAGGCCGCCGGTGATCGCGGCACTCAGCGGCAGGGCGAGAAGCACGGCCAGCAGGAAGCCGGCGCAGGCGGCACGTCGTTTGAAGGCGACCGGCAGCAGGATCGCACAGGCGATGACTCCGGCCAGGGCGGTCATCGTGTGGATCGGGGAGAGCGGTGAGGGCACCGACAGGGTGCCCGCCTGCTGCCGGGCGGAGGCGTAGGCGGCCTGTTCTCGCGCCGGGAAGTCGCGTTCGATCCACGGCGTGACCTGTGCAGGCCATGGGGTCAGGCCGTCGCCGCTGGCGAAGCGGGTCATCTGTTCCAGGGTATTGTCCAGCGCGGCTCGGGCCTCACCGATCGGATCGGCGAGCAGGGCGGCCTTGATGATGGCGCCGGCGTCCCGGGAGACGGCTTTCGCTCCGCCGGCGGGGCGCAGCGGGCTGGTTGTGGTCCATAAGAAATCGTCCGAGGTGGGCGGGAAGCTGTCGAGGAACGGACAGAGCCGCCAGTTGGCGGTGGGGCAGTCGCGGCGCAGGACGGTCATGCCCGGGCCGTCGTAAATGATCCGGGCGAGCAGGAAGATGTTGCCGAAGGGCGAGGTCTCGAAGCGGCCGAATGAGGCGAGATTGACGGAGCAGGCGGCGAGGACCGCGAGGGCGGGGGGGAGGACGATCAGGAGCCAGCGGCGGGGGGTTGTGGAGAGGTAGAAGGTGGTCCGGTTGAGTGTGGTCGTCCGGGTTCGTGCTTTGGCCGGCGACGGCTGGGTACCCACCTGCGGGGGTTGAGAAGTCGTGGGTGGCCGGGCCGAGCCCGGCCATGACACGGAAGGAAGGGCTCGATCGGCCGGTCGGGCGAAACCCAGCACCGCGCCTAGCACGCAGGCCAATGGCAGGCTGGACAACTGGCTGGCGATCATGAATGCCGCCAGACCTACCAGCACGATTTGCTCGCGTGACGAGAGCCGCTCCGGCACCCAGGCCAGCAGACACAGCACCAGTACCAGCAAGGGCGTGAACAGATCCGGCATCAGCTCGCTGACCAGCCAGGGCAGCCAGGTGCAGATCGACAGTACGGCGGCGCCGGCGATGAACGCGATGCTGGAGACATCCGGCGCCAGCGCCCGGACGACCAGCCAGGCCACCCAGGCCGCCAATAGCGCCTGCACCACGACGACCGGCCAGACCGTGACCGTCAGATGCAGCGGCAGCATGAACAGCGAGTAGAAGATCGGCCGGTCCCAACCGGCATAGTGATTGATCGCCTGCGACAGATAGGTCCCGGTATCGGCGAACACGATCGGAAAGCCATTCCATACCGCCGGCCACAGCAACAGCATCGCCGCCGCCGGAACGGTGAGAATGGCGGTCCGATCAATCGCCATAGCCATCCGGGTGGGTTTGGCGCCAGGCGAACGCCGTTCTTACGATGTCATCCAGATCGCCATGCACTGGTCGCCAGCCGGCCTGCTGCGCCCGGTGGGACGAAGCCACGAGCACCGCGGCGTCGCCGGTTCGGCGGGCGACGATCCGATACGGCACCTTCAGGCTGGATACCCGCTCGACCGAGGCTATTACCTGCTTCACCGAATGACCGGCGCCGTTGCCGAGGTTCCAGACGACGGAACCCTGAGCGAGCGCCTCCACCGCCAGGAGATGCGCGGCGGCGAGGTCGGAGACATGCACGTAATCGCGGATGCAGGTCCCGTCGGCCGTCGGATAGTCGTCGCCGTATACGTCCAGGGCGGGGCGGCGGCCCAGCGCGGCATCGATCACCAGCGGGATCAGGTGGGATTCCGGCCGGTGATCCTCACCCAGCCGCCCGGCCGGATCGGCGCCGGCGGCGTTGAAGTAGCGCAGGCAGGCATGGCGCAGACCGTGCACCTGGCCGGCCCAGCGCAAGGCTCGCTCAATCATCCATTTGCTGTCGCCATAGGCCGATTGCGGGTCGATCGGCGCGTCCTCGGGGATCGGCGCGTCGCTGTCGAGGTTGAACAGGGCGGCGGTCGAGGACAGCACGAACCGGCCCACGCCGTGCCGGACGCAGGCGTCGATCAGGCGGATGCCGTTGGCGGCGTTGTCCAGCAGGTAACGCATCGGCATGCGCATGCTCTCACCGACCTGCGAGAGGGAGGCGAAATGGAACACCGCGTCCCAGGCGGGAGCCCCCTGCCCTGCTTGACCCTGGCCTGCATGACCCTGCCCCGCATGACCCTGGCCCGGGTTGGCCAGCACGGCGTCGATCTTGTCGCCATCCGCGAGGTCGGCGACGACCAGATTGGCCCCCGCGGGAACCGCCGCCCGGTGGCCGGTGCGCAGGTTGTCCAGCACGGTCACCTGATCGCCCCGGTCCAGCAAGGCCGTGACCAGATGGCTGCCGACATAACCGGCCCCGCCGGTAACCAGAAAACGCTGCGACATCAAGAATTACCCCCGGAAATATGCTTTGTAGCGGCGGTGATATACCCCCGCATCGGCATAACCGGAACGAAGATGCACGCGGGGATCGACCCTTGTCAGCACGGTTCCGATAACTGTGGCGTGCGCGTCGCGCAGCGCCTCCAGCGCATGCATCAGGGTTTTGGTTTTGGTCGACCGCCAGCGCACGCACAACAGCGTGGCATCCGACAGTGAGGCGGCGACCCGGGCCTCGGTCATCGCCTCGATCGGTGGCGTGTCGAGCAGGATCAGGTCGTAGTGCTCGCGTGCTGCCGCCAGCAGCTGGCGCATCTCATCCGAGTTCATCCGCCCGAGCACGTCGGAACCTGGCTTGCCGGCGGCGATGAACTTCATTTCGGTGATCTGGTCGGTCTGCACGGCGTCGGCCCATTCCGCCTCGCCGCGCAGGACGTCCAGCAATCCGGGCATGGGCGTTGGTCCGGGTGATGGTCCGGCGTTCAGACGATGCTCAAACGTTGCCTGACGGACGTCGCATTCGATCGCCAGGACACGCTCCCCATCCAGGGCGGCGGACCGGCCGAGGGAAACCGTGAGGAGCGATTTGCCGTCCGCCGGGCCGGCGCCGGTCACCGTGATGATCTGCGGATGATCGACGTCCAGCGACACACCGACCCGCAGCGAGCGCACCTGTTCGGCGAATGCGGTCAGCGGCCGGCGGGCGACATAGTCGTGGACCTTAAGGTGTCCCAGGGCGCGCTTGCCGACCTCCGGGATCAACGCGAGGCATGGCAGGCCGGTGATCAGCCGCAGTTCCTCGCCGCTGTGCAGCGTGCCGTCGGTGAGCTGCAGGATATAGACCAGCAGCAGCCCCAGGAACACGGCAGCGGCGATCGACGCCGCCATGGTCTGCATCACCCGCGGCGAACTGGGATGTTCGGGGGCGATCGCCTGGGATATCTCATGCGCTTCGGAGGATTCGACGGCGGATTGCTGGGCGGTCTGCTGGATACGATCCAGCACGGCCTGCAACTGGCTGCGCGCTGCCTCCAGATCGCGGCTCATCGCGTTCAGCGGGATTTCCGCGCGTGCGGAGGATTCGGCGGCGGTCTTCGCCTTGGCCAGGATCGCCTGCAGCGATTCCACCCGTTCCGATGCCGCGTGCTGGTCCGCGTCGGTGGCGGCGACGAACCGGCCGATCTCGGCGTTCAGGGCACGCTGGCCGTCGGCGTATTGGCGGGTGAGGCTTTGCACCTCCGGATGAGCACTGCCCATTCGCGCCTGTTGCGCCTTGAGCTGTCCGGCATACTGCTCCTGCTGCGCGCGCAGCGTCGCTACTGACGGTGCGACCGCGGCTTGCGCTTCGGCGCCGGCCCTGCCGCGGGCGGCATCGAGGCGAGCGTTGGCGGTGGCGCGCGCGGACATGGCGGTCACCAGATCCTCGGTCAGGTGGGTGATTTCCTCGGTGTCGGTGCCGGCGTGCATGCCCTGGCTGAGGGCGTGCTCCGAGCGGTAGGCGGACATACGTTCTTCGGCGAGGCGGACCTGCTGGCGCAGTTCGGCGCGCTGCTTTTCCAGCACGGCGTTGGCGTTGTCGACGGCGCGATGCTTGGCGGCGTATTGCTCCTTGATATAGGCGTCCATGGCGTTGTTGACCGCCGCCGCCGCCACCACCGGGTCATTGGCGATGAAGGTGACCTCCACGACGTGGGAGGTCCGGACGGCGGTGGCATGCAGCGCGTCCTGCACCGCCAGCAGCGTGTGGTCCCGGGTGTGGTCCTGGGCGGGGCCGTAGACCGGTTCGGGGGGTGGTGCGTCGGTTTCCATTCCCAGCAGCCACCGCACGGTCGTGGTCATCCGGTGGGTGAAGCCGGGCGGGCGCAGAGCGGCATTGAACTCGGGGTTTTGGAAGAGATGCCCGCGATCCGCCACCTTCTGCGCGATGTGCAGGCTGTGCAGGATCTCCGCCTGGCTCGCCATCATCGCCTCGGTCGTCGGGTTGGCGCGCAGAATGCTTTGCAGTTCCTGCACCTTGAACTCGCTGGGCTCGTAGATCAGCGACCCGGTGGCGGTATACAGCGGGGTCACCTGCCGCAGTGTCAGGTAGGCGCAGAGCGGCACCAGGACGATGGCGGCGAGCAACGTCTTGCGGCGCCGACGGACAGCCGAGAGGAACCCCGACAGGCTCTCCCGCGAGGAACTCCGCTGTGGATCCGGGTGCTGCGATCCCGGATCGATGGCCAGCGATCCCGTGTTCCTGGCGGGCCTGTCGAGCATCCGCTATGGTTGGCCTTTGATGTTTGCCCGAGGCGTCGCGGTCAGGGGCGGGGTGAAGCTGGAGACCGTCGTAGACCGCGAATGCTTAAAATTTCGCTAACACGCGGCGGCGTGGCGGATGTGCATGCGGCGGTGTGGCGGATGGATGCGCACGCGACGGCGTGGCGGATGCGATCGTACAAAATGCGGTCGGGGCGTTAACGAAAAATTAAGCAGTTGCCATGTATGTTTTTCGCAGCCGGAAATCCGGTGCTCCGACCGCAACCCTAAAACAGGGTTCTCCCCATCGTGCGATCAATCGCGTGCCTTCTGCTGTGTCTGGTCGCGGTCGCCTGTGCACCAGGCCACGGTTTGCCAGACCTTCCGTCAGCCGCCCCCGGTGCTTACCGGCTGGGGTCGGGCGACGTGATCCGGCTGATTACCGTTGGCGACGACACCCTGACCGGGGAGTTCCGGGTCAGCGACAGCGGCATGATCGCACTGCCTATGCTGGGTGCGGTGCATGCGTCGGGGCTGACGCCGGATGATTTGGCGGTGCATGTCAGCCGGGCCCTGGTGAAGGGCAATCTGTATACGGCGCCGTCGGTTTCGGCCGAGATCACCGCCTATCGGCCGATTTTTGTGCTGGGCGAGGTCAGCAAGCCCGGTCAGTACCCCTATCAGCCCGGAATGACGGTGGTAACGGCGGCGGCGGTGGCGGGCGGCTTCACGTACCGCGCGATCGTCGATTATGCTTCGGTGGTGCGGACCGAGGACAACATCGCGATCGAGGGCAAGGCAGCTCGGCAGAGCTTTATCCAGCCGGGTGACGTCATCACGATCTTCGAGCGCAAATTTTGATCCTGCATCGCGTTGCCGCCCTGCTGGCGATGGCGGTGCTTTACGCCGGGGTTGCGGCAGCGATGGCGGGCCCGGATGGTCCGGTGCCGGGGCCGCTGCACATCGTCGGCGGGCCCAATACCGGCGGCTGTATCGCCGGCGCGGTCAGCTTGCCGCCCGAGGGGCCGGGCTTTCAGACGATCCACCTCGATCGCAGCGCATTCTGGGGTGCCCCGCAGACCATCGCCCATCTGGAATTGTTTGGCCGCGAAGCCGCCGCGGCGGGCCTGCCGACGCTGCTGATGGAGGATATCTCCCGGTCACGCGGCGGCCCGATGCCGGGCGGGCATGTCAGCCACCAGATCGGGCTGGATGCCGATGTCGGGCTGGATATGCGGGCGCGTCCGCCGCTGTCGTCCTCGCAGCGGAGCACGATCGAATTGCGCGGCATGGTGCGGCCGGATGGGCGCGATATCGATCCTGGCGCCTGGTCGCCCGCAGTGACGAGCCTGCTGCATATGGCCAGCGCTTTACCCGACGTGGACCGCATTCTGGTCAATCCGGCGATCAAGCAGCAGCTTTGCCGGGAGGTCAGCGGCGACCGGTCCTGGCTGAACCTGATCCGGCCCTGGTACGGGCACGCGGCGCACATGCATATCCGTTTCCGCTGCCCGGCCGATCAGGTTGACTGCGTGCAGGCAGCTCCGCCGCCGCCGGGTGACGGCTGCGATGCCACGCTGCAGTGGTGGTTCGATCAGTTGGACGCGCCGGCCAAGCCATCCGCCCCCTACAAGCCGCCCCCGGCACCGATCGCGTGCAAGGCGATTTTGGGCGGCGGGTGAGGCCCCATGCACACGGGGTGAGTGGGCGTGGAGAATGGTTTAGTGGGGTCGGCCTCGCGCTTGCCGTCGTGGCCGGGGGTGTCCCTGCCGGAGTCACATATCGTCGGGTGCGGCGGCGGTTCGCGAAAGCGACCTCTGGGCCGCTGCTGACCGGCCCGCCGATCATAGATATGGCAGCATCAGCCGGGCAGCGGCGTCGCGGATTCGCACCGGCAATGAGCGGCTATCCACCTCCGCCCGGGTAAGCTCCGAACCGCGGGCGTCCTGCATGATCGCCCGCAGCCTGGTCGCGAGGTCCCGGTCGTATATTTCCATGCACAGTTCGAAGTTCAGCCGGAATGAGCGGATATCCCAGTTGCAACTGCCGATCAGGCACCATTCGCCATCGACGACCATGATCTTGGTATGGTGGAACGGCGGCGGGCTGCGCCAAATGCGGACCCCGCCGGACAGCAATGGGCCGATATTCGCGCGGGTCGCCCAGTCCACCAGCGTGTGGTTGCTTTGCTCCGGCACGACGAGGTCGACAGCCACACCGCGCATTGCGGCGAGGGCCAGGGCGGTGACGAGACGCTCGTCCGGAAGGAAATACGGCGTCATGACCTCGATGCTGGCACGGGCGCAGCTGACCGCCTGGAGCACGGCGAATTCGACTTTCTCGAGATCCTCATCCGGGCCGGAATCGATGACGCGTGCTGGTGGACCGGTGCGCGCGGCGATTTCCGGCGACCAGAGATCGCCGGCCAGGTCTTCGCCGGTTTCGAAGCTCCAATCGTCGGCGAACGCCTCGGCGAGCTGGGAGACGACCGGACCCTCGATCCGAAAATGGAGATCCTGGACCGGCTGCTGCGGACGAGTGGCCATGACGTTCTCGTCGGCGATGTTCATGCCGCCGGTGAAGCTGACCACCCCATCGAGCAGCAAGACCTTCTTGTGGGAGCGCAGGTTGAAGAACGGCATGCGCCAGGGCAGCAACGAATGCATGAAGCGGGCGGCTGGTACACCCTCGCGGCGCAGGCGATGATAGGCAGGCGACCGCAGCCAATCGCCCCCGATCCCGTCAATGAGCACGCGCACGGCCACGCCGCGTCTGGTCGCCTCGGCCAGGGCGTCGATGAAGCGGCCGCCCCACTGGTCGTCTCGCAGGATGTAGGACGACAGGCCGACGCTGGCCTTTGCCGCCGCGATCGCCGCCAGCATTGGCGGGTAGGCCTCGTCACCATTCTGGTAGGCCTGCACCCTGGTCCCCGCCAGCAGCGGACGCCCGGTGATACGGCCGATGCCGTGTTCCAACGCTTCGAGGTTGTCGCGCACGCCGGCCGGATGGGGTGCGGACGGGCTGGCGGGACCGGTGTCCGGC
>JAQGHW010000560.1 GCA_028291505.1 Rhodopila sp.
CGGTGCACTCGCTCCGTTCCGAAACGGCCGCCGAGCCGCACCCAATGCATTCCATCTATCCGGCCTCCCTCGCCGCGGCCCTATACCCACACCAGACGCAATCGAACCGGGACCGAGGCGCGAACGCTGACGGAACCTCGGCGCCACACCTCCCGGCGCTGAAGCCATGCATCGTCACTGCGAGACAACAATCGGCGTCAGGTCCTGGAACCAGCTTTGCGCCTGCACGAAGCCTTTAAGCTTCGGCGACAGCGCGCGCGGATTGAGGTCGTGGGCGACCCAGATCATCACCGCCTGCTCGTTCATCTTCTCATGCAGTCGCGTCAGCAGCGCCATCCGTTTCGTATCGTCGAACTCGTTGAAAATGCTGGTGATCAGCGCCTCGGTTTCCGGCGAGGAGTAATGCCCCCAGTTGCCGCCCGCCGGGGCCCATTGCCCAGTCCACACATGGCGGACCAGCCCGTTGAACGGATCCACCAGGTTCCGGCTGATGTTCACGGCGGCGTATTCGGGGAATTTGTCCACACCCCCGCGGGAGATGTTCAGCAAGGCGTTCCAGTCCATCGATGTCAGCGTGACCTGGAAGCCCACCGCCTCCATCTGCGACTTCACCAGTTCGTTCATCGGCAGCGGGTGCATCTGGCCGGAACCGGAGGTCGAGATCGCGAAATTCACCTTGCACGGATAGCAGCCGGCTTCCTTCAACAGGGCGGTCGCCTTCGCCGGATCGAAGTCGTATTTCACCGGGTTGCCGTAGTACGGCATGCCCGGCGGGGCGGTGCTGTATCCGGCGATCGCGGTTCCACCCAGCAACTCGACCACGTCGGGCCGGTTGATCGCATAGTTGGCGGCCTTGCGCACCCGGATGTCGGTGAACGGCCCGTTCACGAAATTCAGCTGGTATGCCCAGTTGTGCGGATATGTATTGGTGATGACGTTCATTCCGGCGGATTTCAGCCGGGGAATGGCGTCCGGATCAGGCGCCTCGATGAAGTTCACCTGCCCGGCGAGCAGCGCGGCGGCACGGGTGGAGGCCTCGGGCATCGGGATCAGCACCAGCTTATCGTGCTTCGGAATCCGGGTCTTGTCCCAGTAGTCGTCGTTACGCAGAAGTTCCAGACGCTCATGCGCCACCAGCTTCTGGATGCGGTACGGCCCGGTGCCGGACGGATGGAACATCAGCGCGTCGCGGTCGTATTTCAGCGCCTCCGCGTTGCACGGGCTGATCAGCATGATCTGCGGCAGCAGGTACGGAAACAGCGAGTGCACGCGGTCCATGTTGATGGCGACGGTGTGGTCGTCGACTTTCTCGACCGACGCGACATTGCCGGCATAGGTGCGGCCCAGGGCAAACTGCAGCGGATCGAACTGCGGTGAGGTCTTGTCCAGGATGCGCTTGAAATTCCAGACCACATCCTCCGGCGTGAACGGGCAGCCGTCGTGCCACTTCACGCCTTCGCGCAACGTGAACAGCCAGCGTTTCGGATCATTCGGATCGATCTTCCAGGAGGTCGCCAGGCCCGGGCGGATGTCCGCCGCGGTGTCCGAATGGGACAGGTCGAACAGCACCAACGCGTCATACAGCGAGTAGCCGACGAAGCGGACGCCCTCGCTGCCTTGATCGGGAATGCCGGTGGTGATCGGGATGTCGCCGGCGGTCATGGCGACCGTCAGGGTGGTCTCGGCACGGGCCGTCGCGGTGAGCGCGATCAGCAAGGCCAGGGTTTGCAACAGGCGCATTCGATCCTCCGGAAAATTCAATCCGCCGCCGACATGGGATCGACCCGGACCGAGCTGATGGCCTCAGCGGGGTTGAAGGCGCCAGCGGCGTCGAAGGCGTCAACATGGGCAGGTGCCGCGTTGGCGCCGCGATCCGCCACATCCAGCCTGCCGCAGCCGACCGACGCGAAAATGCCAGTCCCGCACGCAGGGCCGAGCGCCAGCGTCATGCCGCCGTCGCAACCGGACGGGCAAGCAGGCGCACCACCATGTCGGTGTCCATCACATCGCCGAATGTCAGGTAGAACGCCGTCAGCGATGCCTCATGTTCGGCCCGGGTATTCGCCGCGTTGCCGTCGCTGATCATCACGACCCGGAAGTTCGACATCATCGCATCGCGAGCCGAGGATTCGCAGCAGACATTGGTCACCGTCCCAGTGACCAGCACGGTGTCGAAGCCACGGGCCTTCAGTCGAGCGGGAAGCTCCGACGCGCCCGGCAGGAACGCGCTGAAGCGGTTCTTCTTCAAGATCTCATCCACCGGCCGGACATCCAGCGCAGCCCATAATTCGTGCCCTTTGGTGCCCTCGGACATGGCTGCGGCTCGCTTCGCCCGCATCGACGGCGTGGATATATCCTGCATGACCGACCACTCGGTCATGCAGCTCTCATCGAACGTATTCTTGATCCAGAACACACCGCCCCCCGCCGCTCGGACTGCCCCGGCCAGACGATTGACAGCCGGCACGATCTCCCGCGCAGCCGGGCACACGGCATGGCCGATCTCGTCGTCCATGAAAGCGTATTGCAGGTCGATGACCACCAGCGCGGTGCGCTTCGGATCGAGGTCGGAGAAGATGTGTTCCGACCCACGCCGCGCAACGACACGCTGGATTACCGAAGGCGGAAAGGTAACGCCGATCATGATGCTGGCCCCTTTATTGTTACTCTCCCAGCCGGAACGACCCAAGATCCGTCGTCGAGTGTTCCAGGCGTGATGTCCCGGTTCGGATAAGCCGCATCGCCGAGAGCACGACAGGCCCCGGTGCCGCCGCATGGTCCGGCGATCGCGTAATCCCGCCAGCAACGCCTGGCCACCGGTCAGACCCGATCCGCAACGGCATCCGCCAGCACGGCACCCGCGGGCACCCGTATGCAGCGAGCCATCCGACCGGCCAACGGCCGCCGCTCCTCCGGCACGCCGGCGCGACATTCCGCCATCACCTGCACGCAACGAGGTGCGAACGCGCAGCCGGTAGGCAGGCGGCGCAGATCGGGCGGGCTGCCCGGGATCGCGTTGATATCCTGGTCGCGGGGCTGGCCATGCACGGTCGAGGCAAGCAGCCCTTGCGTATAAGGATGCAGCGGATTGGCCAGCACGTCCGCGACCGGCCCCTCCTCCACGATCCGACCGGCATACATCACCGCGATCCGATCCGCGATCTCGCTCGCAACGCCCAGGTCGTGGGTGACGAAGATCGTGCCCATCCCAAGCTCTTTCTGCAGCTTGCGCAACAGGATCAGCACCTGGATCTGCACGGTCGCATCCAGCGCCGTGGTCGGCTCGTCCGCCAGCAAGAGCCGAGGGCCACACGACAACGCCATGGCGATCATCGCACGCTGGCGCAGGCCGCCCGACAGCTCATGCGGATAGTTGTCCAGCCGTTGCGCCGCGGACGGGATCTTCACCAGTTCCAGCAAATCCAGCGCCCGGGCCCGCGCCGAGGCCTGGCTGCCGCCCCTGTGGCGGACGATGGTCTCGGTGATCTGCTTGCCGATGGTGTATACCGGATCGAGCGCCGTCATCGGCTCCTGGAAGATCATCGACACCAGGCCGCCGCGCAACCGGCGCAACCCCGCCCGGTCGAGGCTCAGCACGTCCTGGCCATCCACACGGATCCGCCCCGTAATCCTGGTCCGCCGCGGCGGCAGCAGCTGCATCAGGGCGCGCAGCGTCACGCTCTTGCCGGAACCGGACTCGCCCAGGATGCACAGCACCTCCCCCGGGCGGACCGCGAAGCTCACGCCGTTCACGGCATGCACCGTGGCCTCACGGGTCACGAAACGAACTGACAGGTCCTCGACCTCGACCAGATTCGACGATCCAGCGGCCAAACCGGACCCGGTGGCCGAACTCCCGGTGGATTGCAAGCCTCCATCCATCTCAGGCATTCCCTACGGCTCTTGAGTGACCGGAATCCGCCACCTGCATGTGACAGGCGGCGACATGGGACTCGCGATCCGTCCACGCCCCCAATTCGGGAATTCGCGCCTCGCACACCGGTTCGGCGAACGGGCAGCGGGTGCGGAACCGGCACCCGGACGGCGGATCGATCGGGCTCGGCGGATCGCCGGTGATCGGCGGCTCCTCGATCCGCTGCTTCGGGTTCATCGAAGGACGCGAACCGAGCAGGGCCCTTGTGTAGGGATGCAGGGGGTGACTGAAGATTTCGTCAACGGGACCAAGTTCGACCACGGCGCCGAGATACATCACCAGCACGCGGTCGCTGATATACTGCACCACGTTCAGGTCGTGGCTGATGAACAGATAGGTCAGGTTGAAATCGGCCTTCAGCGCCCGCAGCAGGTTCAGCACCTGGGCCTCGACCGATTTGTCCAGCGCCGAAACCGCCTCGTCCAGGATGACCATCCGCGGCTCGATCGCCAACGCACGGGCGATGTTGACACGCTGCTTCTGGCCGCCCGACAACTCATGCGGATAGCGTGACCCGAACAGATCCGGGTTGAGGCCGACCTGCAATAGCATCGACCGCGCGACGGCCTTCGACTCGGCCTTGCTCTTGCCGTGGACGAAGGGGCCGAAGGCAACCGTGTCCTGCACCGGCATGCGCGGGTTCAGCGACGAATAACTGTCCTGGAACACCATCTGCACCTGGCGGCGCAGCGCGTTGACGGTGATGCCGCGCATCTCCGCCACCGTTTCGCCATCGAACACCAGCTCACCGCTGTCGGGCCGCACCAGGTGCAGCAGCAACCGCGCCAGCGTGGACTTGCCGCAGCCGCTTTCGCCGACAATGCCCAGTGTTTCGCCCTTGAACAGGGTAAACGACACCCCATCCACGGCGCGCACGAAGGCGGTGCCCGAATCACTCTTGACCTTGAAATGCTTTCGCAGCTCACGCGCGATCAGCAGGGGCTGCGCCGGGCCGCCGCGGTCACGCGGGTCATCGAGCGGCGGGGCGGCCGAGGAGATCATGTTCATACCATCACATCCGGACATCCATGGCCGCGCGAATACCGTCGCTGACCAGGTTGAAGCTGATCGAGGTGATGAAGATCGCCGCACCAGGCAACGCGCAGATTAGCGGGTTCACGTAGATCGACTGCCGCAACGTGCTCAGCATGAGGCCCCAGTCGGCCGTCGGCGGCCTGACGCCCAGACCCAGGAACGACAGGCCGGACGCCAGCAGGATGCCCACGCTGACCAGGGTCGAGGCATAGATGAAGACCGGGCCAAGCACGTTGCCAAGGACGTGGTAGCGCAGGATGGTCAGCGTGCCCGCCCCGGTGGCGCGCGCGGCCTCCACGAAATCCAGGTTCTTGACCTGCGCGGTCGCGGTTTCCGCCACGCGGCACATCGCCGGGGTGAACACCATCGACAGCGCGATCATGCCGTTGCCGATCCCGCCCCCCATCGCGCCGGAGATCGCCACCGCGAGCAGCACCGACGGGAACGCGTAAAACACGTCCATGGTGCGCATGATCGCGGTGTTCACCCGCTTGCCGGCGAAGCCACCGACAATGCCCAGGCTGCCGCCGACGACCGTTGCGACACAGACCGGTACGACGCCCATCAGCAGCGAGACGCGGCCGCCATACAACAGCCGGGACAGCAGGTCGCGGCCAAGCTCGTCGGTGCCCAGCAGGTGGTTCTTCCAGCCGAACGGCTTGAGCCGGCCGATGACGCTTTCCTTGTACGGGTCGAACGGCGCCAGCAGCGGTGCGAAGATCGCCGCCAGGATGATCAGCAGCACGACCAGGCCGAAGAACATCGTCACCGGATCGTATCGCAAGCGGTAGCCGACACTGGCCCAGTAGCCGCGCACCTTCAGCGCGGGTGCGGCCTGTTCGTCGGCTTCGGTGACGGGATGGCTGAGAACCGCGGTCTGGGACATGGTTCAGGCCCGCCGGATACGCGGATCGATCATCGATTGCAGCAGATCGACCAGCAGGTTGGTGGCAACGAAAACCATCGACAGCGCCAGGATCGTACCCTGCAGCACCGGTACGTCGCGATTGATGATCGCCTTGCTGAGCAGGAAACCGCTGCCGGGCCAGGTGAAGACCGTCTCGACCAGGATCGACCCACCGATCAGGTAGCCGAACTGCAGGCCCATCACCGCCAGCACCTGCGGCAGCGAATTCTTCAGCACATGCCTGACGACGGCGAACTCGCTGAGCCCCTTGGCGCGCAACGTTGTCACGAAATCCTGGTTGAGCACCTCTGCCACCGCGGCCCGCGTGGTTCGTGCGATGATGCCGATCGGAACCATCGAAAGCGTAATCACGGGAAGCACGAGAAACCGGGCATCGGCCCAGCGAAACACGCTGAACGCGGTGGACCCGTTGGCGCCCATGCCGGTGGCGGGAAGCGCCATCATTTCGACCGCGAAGATGATCACCAGCACGATACCCAGCCAGTAGTTCGGCACCGACACGCCCATCACCGCGGTGCCGGTGATCACCCGGTCCAGGATGCGGCCGGGGAAACA
>JAQGHW010000133.1 GCA_028291505.1 Rhodopila sp.
TGAAAACCATATCCACCGGATGCGCGCGGGTGTTGACCAGCCAATCGATCTCCTGGGCGCTGTGATGCACGGCGTGGAAGCGCCACAGCCAGGGGATCGTGTGTGACCAGCGGTGACCCCAGTAAAATCCGACCTCGCCGACCGCCAAAGCCGCCAGTAAATGCGCCCAAAGCGGCAAGTCCGCCGCCGCGGTCCGCACTGCGACCGGGACGATGCGATGCAACCCGGCGGCAATGACCGCCATGGGCAGCACCAGGGCAACATTCGTGAGCAGGCCGCTGAGGAAATAGTAGCCGAGGTCCGTGCGGATGCCCTTCCGGAGGAAGCTCCGCGGATGCACCGCGAACAGGCGTTCCAACGGCACAAAAATCACGGCCAGAAGCAGTAGCCAGGCGAATAGGCGCGCCACATCCACTGCGAGCGATAAGAGCCGGGGCGGGCCAGAAATGAAGATGTCCATCTTGATCACCCGCCCGTTGCCGAAATCAATGTCGGACCCACAATCGGTCAGAATGGGCGATGATGCCCACTCTGAAGGGTGTTGTCCGGTTCAGCCGCTAAACGATGGACTCGGAGCCCGAGGCAACGGCTGACCGCAGCCGCAAACCGCCGCGACGACCGAAACCGATAGTGGCGAGCAGGGCCACCCCGACCAGAAAAATCCACGACGACGGCTCAGGAACCGCCTGTAAACTCACGCCATCCAGCAACGAGAACGGCGGCTCGCCATCGGGCGTGCCGATCGCCAGGAAGGAGAGGACCTCACTGGCATTCGTCGCGACGAAATCGAACGTTGTCGTCGTCCAGCCGGTAAAGCCGTGGCTCGGATCCGTCAGAATCGGCGTGTAGTCGGTCTGACCGCCCAGGCTGACGGCCCACTGCTCCGTCGTCACACCAGTGAAGCCGTTCTGCTGAGCACCACCCCAGTCGAACGAGAGCGCATAGCTCTGGCCAACCGTGAGCCCGTTGATCGTCTGCGTGATCGCGCCGACCTGGTAAGCGCCGTCCGCGCCGATAAAATTGCCGCCGTCCGGACTGTTTATGAACCCGTTATTCCCCCACAGCGAGAGGGCGCCAATCGCCGAAGTCGCAGAGGTCGCGTCGAAGAATACGAAGTTGTACCCCGTCGTCGACCACCCGGTGACATCGGTTGTTGTCATTTTACTGTTCGAAGTGGCCAGGCTGGTCTGCGTAAAGCCACCATTGACCACGAGTTCCACGCCAGCTTGGGCGGAATGCACAAGCCCGATCATGGCAACCGTAAAAAGTCCCGCCCGCAAAATACGCATCGGATTATGTCCTGTTCGTCGATCTCGTTCTAACGATGAAGATGACAAAATTAGATCATCAGTGCAACCAAAAATCGTCAAAAATGCAACTTTTAGGTGTAAGAAACGATCGCAGTACCCGGATATGTCACCAGGCTCCATTACAGGCCGGTGATGCACCGCTCCTCAAACCCGGCACCCCTGACGACACAGGTTGGCTCCGGCCAGAATACCTTGCCTGGATGAAGAATACGCAGGGCTTGGTTCCTGTCCCCGATGGCGTCAAGGCGCTACAGGAACAGAGATAGCTCCCCTGGCCTGTCGCGCGACAGGCCGGGGGACACCGCATCCGACCCCGGGCAGCGCTACGCCACCGCCGGCCACGCTACCGTCGTTGTTGACCCGAATATGAAAAAGCGCCTCCTCACCGCTTTCGCGCTGAGCATGGCAATCGCGGCCTAAAGCGTTTTCACCCTGACCCGGACATCGCGTGCAATGTCCGGCGTGCAGGTTGAAAATTGAAAACGCTCTATCCCCTTGTTTGATCGCATGATTCACGCGCTTCGGACGTTCCGCCCAACGCGATCATACTCTAGCTTGTCGACATGCCCTCCGAGACAACCACCCCCGCACCGCGTATCACGCCCGTGTCGCCGAACCTGTTCCTGACCGTCTTCCCGTCCATCATGCTGCCGATGTTCCTGGCCGCGGTGGACCAGACGATCGTCGCCACCGCGCTGCCCGCGATCGCCGGATCGCTGGGTGACGTGCAGAGGGTGTCCTGGATCGTCGTCTCATACCTGGTCGCGAACACCATCGCCGCGCCCGTCTATGGCCGCCTGGGTGATGCCATCGGTCGCAGATACATGATGTTCGTCGCACTCGCTGTCTTCATCGGCGCCTCGGTGTTGTGCGCGCTGTCCGGATCGATCCTGATGCTGACCGCCGCCCGACTGCTGCAAGGCGCCGGCGGTGGCGGCCTGATGACCCTGTCGCAGGCGCTGATCGCCGAGTCCGTTCCGCCCAGGGAACGCGGCAAATACCAGGGTTACCTGTCCGGAATGTATGCCGCTGCCTCCACCTTCGGCCCGGTCGCCGGCGGCTATCTGACGGAACACTTCGGCTGGCACTCGGTTTTTCTGGTCAATGTACCGCTGGGCGTATTGGCAGCCTTCCTGGTCATGCGTCTGCCCGCCCATCCCAGCCGAGGCGGATCAGTCCAGTTCGACGTGTGGGGCACCGTCTTCTTCGCCGGGTTCATCACGCCGGTGCTGCTGGCGCTGGAGCGGGCACAGCGAATCGATCTGGCAGCCGCGCCTATGGTGGCGGCGCTGCTGCTGGTCTCCGCCGTCTCGCTGGTGTTGCTGATCCGCCAGGAGAAGCGCGCCAGCGCACCGTTGCTACCGATCCAGTTGTTCCGCCAGGCGGGGATCTGGCGCACCGACACGATGGCGGCGTGCGTGGCCGGGCAGACCGTCGCTCTGGTATCATTCCTGCCGATGTATCTACAGGTGGTGCGCGGGGCCAGCACGGCCCATTCCGGCGTGCTGCTGCTGCCGCTTACCCTGGGGATCGCCAGCGGATCGTTCTTCTGCGGACGGATGATCGCGGCGACAGGGCGAACCGCGATCTTGCCATCGGTCGGGCTGGCGGTCGGCGCGACGATGCTGTTGTCGCTGGCGGCTTTCGCGCCGCTGCTGTCCACCGGCACGATCATCGGGATGCTGGCCGTGACGGCGTTCTGCACCGGGACCGCCATGCCGGTGGTGCAGATGACGGTGCAGACCGTGGCGGGTCCTCGGTTCCTGGGGGCCGCGGCGGCGTCCGTGCAGTTCTCCCGGTCGGTCGGGGCGTCATTCGGAACGGCGTTGGTCGGCGCGGTGCTGTTCGCCGTGCTGGCGGCGAGGGATACGCAGACGGCAACGATGTTCGCCAGTCTGGTGCAGCAGGGTCCGCGGGCGCTCGATGTGCTGCCGGCGGCGCAGCAAATCATCGTGCGGGGTGAGATCGCGGACGCATTCCGCGCGGCGTTCCTGACAATCGGATGCTTCACGACAACAGGAATGTTATTCGCGTGGTGGATGCCGGTGCGGCGGATCTAGTGTCCCGCCCCCGAAGTCCGTCGCATCTTGCGGGGCACGCAGGGGACCAGCAGGCCACTGAAAACAAAGAGCTAGAGCAACATCAGCCTGACTGGGACAGTCCGGCTGATGTTGCTCTAATCCCGCCTTCGCCGTCGCGCGCGAGCAACGATACGCAGGATCGGAATCACCAACTGGGTCAGGCTGAGCGCGCCCACGATGCCCTCAAGCGCCTTGCGTCGAACCGCAAGAGCTTCCACCTCGACCCTGCTCGGGCTTGATCGGCTGGCCAGCAGGCCGAGGACCACCGCCAGCAGAAGATCGGTCCCGCCGAGAATGCCAGCCGAAGCGAGGTAGGACTGCCCCAGACCGATCCGCACCTCATACCAAGCGGCGACGTGTGCGAACGCGACCGCTCCAAGCACGAATAACAGGGCGATCACGGCGAGGATGGCCCGCGTAACAATACGGCTCATCATTCCCCGCCAGCGGACGCCCTCGGCCTCCGCCGCGATACGCGCCAGCCGAATAGGGCGCATCAATCAGCGCATGACCCGGCCGATAATCCATCCCACGGCAGCAGCGATCATAATCGCGATCAGCGGTTGGTCTCTGACCCGCCCCGACACTGCCTGCGCCTGGTCACGCGCGGCACCGCTCGCGCTGCGAACCGCACTTTCCGCGCGCCCGGCGAATTCCGCCACCGCCGGCGTGACGCGGTCCTTCATCAAGGCCTCGACCTGCTCACGCAGCCGGGCGATTTGAGCCTGGGCGTCTTCGACTTTGCCATGCGCGTCGGTGGTGAAGGTCATCTTGTGGCTCCTTCCGGATTGAGTGCGGGATGAACGCGACGTAAGCATTATCGTTCCCCAACCAAACCCTGATCCCAGCACTCTTCCGCGAGCGCTGCGGATATACCAGGAACCGGAGGGCCTGCCGCCGAGCGCTAAGGCCTCTGCTATCTGGTCGCCTGCCGCTCCAGGCTTTCCAGCGATCTGCCCTTGGTTTCCGGCAACAGCAGCAACGCCACGATCATCAGCGCCAGCCCGCAGAAGGCGAAGATCGCGATCGCCGCGGCCAGTCCCAGCCTGACCGCCAGAAAGCCCACCAATGCCGGAAATACCGCGCCGATGCCGCGGCCAACGTTGTAGCAGAACCCTTGCCCCACCCCGCGGACGGCGGTGGGAAACAGTTCGGTCATGAACGGTCCCATCGGCGAGAACATCATCAGGTTGATGTAACCCAGCAGGAAGCCAACCGGCAGGATCATGTCGTTGCTGAGCGGGGCGAACAGGTAGACCAGCATCAGCACGACAGAACCGATCGCCGAGACCATGAACGTCGACTTGCGGCCGATCGCGTCCGATAAATACGCGCCGGACAGGAACCCGAAGAACGCACCCAGGATCAGCACCATAAGATAGCTGCCGGTGCCGACCGACGTCATGTGGCGCACCGTCTTCAGATAGGTCGGCAGGAAGGTGGTGATTGCGTAGCTCGATCCTTGCGCCCCAGTCACCATCATCGAGACGCGCCAGGTCGTGGACAGGTACGGCTGCTTCAACGCGGCGAACAGGTGCAGCAATCCGACGGGTCCGCCGGCACGCGGCTTGATCGCCGGCTCCTCCACATAGCGGCGGATCCAGAACACCAGGGCAGCGGGGGCCAGCCCGATCCAGAACATGACCCTCCAGGTCAATGCATCCGGCAGGTTCGCCGAGAGCAGCGTGTAGAGCAGCGCGGCGGTCCCCCAGCCGATCGACCACCCCGTCTGCACGAACCCGACCGCTCGGCCGCGATATTTGTCGCGAATAACCTCCCCCATCAGCACCGCGCCGGCCGCCCACTCGCCGCCAAAGCCCAGTCCCTGCAACGCTTTCAGGATAAAAAGCTGGTTGAAGTCCTGTGCGAAGCCGCAAAGGAAGGTGAAAAACGCGTACCACAAGATCGTCACCTGCAGCACCCGTACCCGGCCAAAGCGGTCGGAGGCAGCCCCGGCAAGCCAGCCACCGAACGACGAAACCACCAGGGTGACGGTCGCCAGCACGCCAGCCTCGGCGGTGGTGATACCCCAGACGGTCAGCAGCGACGGGATCACGAAGCTGAAGATCTGCACGTCCAGGGCATCCAGCGACCAACCGCCAAAACAGGCGACCATGGTACGGCGCTCAACGGGATTCAGATCCTTCAACCAAGCCAGCATCACTCGCTCCCTTGAATTTCGTTTCGAACCTGTTCGGAACAGTGAAGCCCGCCGCGTCCTCCAAGGCAAGATCGCCCGGCCCATTGTCTCGACGCCCCATCGAACAAAATGCCTGACGCCATGCGACCACCTGCCGCGTCGCGGGTTAAGTCCGAGTACGCAATGTCACATGGAGAATGTCAGAATGGCCGACCACACTTATCGCGTCATCGAACTCGCCGGATCCTCGGAGATCAGCCACG
>JAQGHW010000135.1 GCA_028291505.1 Rhodopila sp.
CCACAATCCGTCGTAGGCCGCCTGGTCCGGCTTGGACCCAGGGACCAGCAGAGGTGCGAGATTCACTTCCGCGTCCAAGAAGGCCTGTGCAACGTCGCGCAATGCGACATGGTCGTTGCTGAGCGAGAAGTCCACGATCCGTCTCCTTCCTGGCTGCTCAGGCGGCCTTGAACTGTTTGCCGACCTGGTTGTAGGGCGTGCCCGCAGTCGGGTCGGTGTCGCGGGGCAGTCCCAGGACCCGTTCGGCGATAGTGTTCTTGAGGATTTCCTGGGTGCCGACGCCAAGTGTCGCGGCCGAGCTGAACCAGTAAGCATAGTCCCAGTCGCTAAACAGGCCGTAATTTTTGTCCGGCAGCGGCAGCACGTCCTTGTTTTTGATCATGCCGGCAACGCCCTGGCTGCGCTTCGCCAGGTCGCTCATGCGCTGGCCGTGCGGGGATGCCATCATCTTGCCGATATTGCCTTCAAGGCCAGCAGGCTTGCCGTTGATCTTGTTGCTCAGGTGACGAAAGGTCAGCAGGCGCAGAATTTCACCCTCGATATAAAGTTGCGCGGCTTCGTCGCGGATCAGCGGATCCTTGATGCGGCCGGTCTTGATGAGGCCGTCGAGCAACTCGCGCGCGGTGGGACCGGAGCCCCATACGGCGCCAGGCTTGGTCATGCCCTGGCGCTCGGTCTGCAACTGCTCGATTACAATGCGCCAACCCGCGCCTTCCGGGCCCAGCCGATGCACAGCCGGCACCCGCACATTGTCGAGAAGGACTTCGTTATACTCATTCTCTTCGCCCGTCATGTCGATGATCGGACGGACCGTGATGCCCGGGGTCTGCATCTCCAGCAGGAAAACGGACAGGCCCTTGTGCTTCGGCGCGGAACTGTCCGTGCGTACGATGATCACGCCAACCTGCGAACGATCGGCGTGCGAGTTCCAGATCTTCTGGCCGTTGATCACGTAGTGGTCGCCGTCGCGCCGCGCTGTCGTCCGTAGGTTACCGAGATCCGAACCACCGGAGGGTTCGCTGAACAGCATGCACCACTTCTCTTCGCAGGCCAGCGCCGGCGGCAGGAAGCGTTGGCGCTGCTCCTCGGTGCCCCATGTCAGCAACGATTGGCCGCATTGATTGAGGCCGATCCCGTTCTTGCTGCGCGGGTGTGCGATGCCGGCCCGTTCGAGTTCCTCGTCGAGGATCAGGACGAGTTCCGGTCCAGCCGACAAGCCCCAAGGCGGCGGCCAGTTGGGTGCCGTGTAGCCGCGTTCCGCCAGCTGCCGAAAACTCGGATTCGGATTGGCTTCGAGCCACTGCCTGATCTCGATACGGCGCGGATCGTCCTCAGCGGGGAAATCGAAGTTCATCACCCTGTCTCCTTGTGGCACGACGAATTGGCCGGGGTCCGAAACGGTTTCAGCTGCTTGGATCCCACGCCCAGTAACGCGCGATGGCGCCGGCATCCACGCGCAGATCGGTCCCCGTGATCATCGCCGCACCGTCCGATGCCAGAAACACCGCGGCGTGGCCGTAGTCGCTCGGGCGCGGGAGCTTTTGCATCGGCACGCGCGAGCGGAACGCCTTCATCCGGTCGGCGAGCCCCTCCGGCCGGGTAACCGCGCGCCCCCAGCGCTCGGCCCGGTCGAACGACTCGGACGGGTCAGTCGCCGTCGGTGTCAGGCTGTTGACCCGAATGCCGTGCCGAACCAGCTCCATCGCGGCGGAGCGGGTGAAGTTGATCAGCCCGCACTTGGCGGTGGAATAGGCGATATTGCCGGGTTCGCCCTGGTGTCCCGCCGTCGAGATGATGTTGATGATCGCGCCACCCGCGCCGCGGCCGATCATCAGGGATGCTACGTGTTTGGTGAATAGGAACGCGCCGCCCAGGATGATTCCGGTCTGCTGCTGCCACTCCAGGAAGGACATCTCGATGACGCCCTTCTTGTTGAAGATTGCGGCATTGTTCACCAGGATATCGACTTTTCCGAACGCCTCGGCGGCGGCATTGACCGCGGCCTTTACTTGCGCCTCGTCCGTCACGTCGGCGGTGACGGCGATCGCCCGACCGCCGGCGCCGTTGACGTAGCGTGCGCAGTCCGCCGCGTTCTCCGCGCGGGCATCGACCGCGACGATCGCGGCGCCTGCTTCCGCCAGCCCCTCGGCAATTCCGCCGCCAATATTCGGGCTCGTTCCGGTTACGAGCGCCACCTTGTCCTTGAGGATCATGATTGGTTCCGATCGAAACGATTGCCGAAGCGGGGCTTTACCCTGGTTGAAATCAGGCCGGGGGTGCGATCAAGAAGGTCTTCGACGAATTGAAGATCCAGGTATCGACGAAGCCGGTTTCCTTCGGCTGGCGATCGAGCGCGCTGAGCGCACCCACCAGGCACATCCAGTTCAGGATCTCCTGCTGACCGCTGTCCTCGACCGCCAGCCCGGAATAGCTCCGCCAGGCTTCGTAGTTGCCCGAGCACAGGTGGTCGTACATCGCCCGGTCCGCCGGCGTGTCGGGATAAAGGTAGTGGTTCTTTCCGGTAAGAAAGGCATGCGACCAACCGGAGGAAGCCAGCAGCGCCACCCGGTAAGGCGAGTCCGCCAGGATCTTCGCCGTCGCGGCGCCAAGGTCGAACAGCCGCCACGGCGTGGGCGCCGGCGGGTCCAGGTCGGCGTCGTCGAACACCTTGTCGAACGACGGCATCCCGCCGCGCTGCGCCACCACCTTGCGCCCATAGCAGTTCACCGCGAATGGAACGATCGGGTAGCCGAACCCCTTGCGGGCGTAATCCAGGTACAGCACGGCGTTGGCGAAAGCATGGCCGAGCGGATGGTGCAACGGCTTGTAGGCATAGGCAGTGTCGAAGCCCGACTCGATCAGCCGGGTCGCCAGCATCTTCGCCGCCTGGCGGTTTCCCGCCAACTCGTACTTCTTGCCGGTCTCGCCCCAGACATTGTCGGTCGGCGGCGAGAAGACAAAGTTCTCGTAGGCGGCGATGCTATAGGGCGGGATGATGTCTTCACGGAAATTCTCGTACTGGTCGTCGCCCCAGATCAGGACGAAATCCGGATTGAAATCATCCAGCGCCGCGCGCGTCTTTTCCATCCAGCCGACCAGTTCGGCACGATGGCGGGCTGCCGAGGTAGTACCCTGATCGTCGCCCCACTCCGCGCGCATCTCCACGGGCCACCCCTCCGGCGTGCGCAGCTGCGCCGGCAAATGTGGGTTCTGTAGCATTCGCTTCAGGATGCCCGCCATCCGGTCATCTTGCCCGGTCAACGGTGGATAGTGCGATATTCCAAGCACCAGGATCTCGGCCATCATTCCCTCATCGTTGATTGTGGTTGCCGCCCGGCGCGCCGCCGGGGAGATTCAACGTTACTGTCCCGCTATTGCGATGTCACGGACCGCGACCAGCTTCGCTCCCTCCATTAGCCCCAACACCACGGTATCGACGTACTTGCAACCGGCCCACCGGCAGTTGCTGATCCCCGAAGCGCCAGGACCGTCGCCACGCAGCATAATCGCTAGCTCGACCTGGCCAAACGAGTAGCAACGCACCCTCGATCACGCGCCGCAAACTGCCATCCGAATGGTCTGTCCATTCAACACAACGGATACCCCCACGTCGGTAATTTGACAAGACCGCACTCAACGACGCGCCGCCGCTTGTGCCGTTCCGGGCACGATGCCGAGGTCGATCAACTCGCCAATCCGCACCCAGCGCGTGCCGTCGAACCGCGTCAGCTGCAGCTGGTGGTAGGACGTGTAATCGGTTGCGGAATTGCTCAGCCGGATGCCGGGCAGCAGCATCGGCGGCGTGACCCCGTCGAGGCTGGCCGCGTGTTTGAGAATGTTGGCTCGCGTCAGCTCGTCGCCACACGCGGTCAGGACATAAGCGATCATATTGGCGTTGATGTAGCCCGGGATCATGCTTTCCTCGTCCAGGTCGGCTGCGGGCACGTATTTCGCAACGAACGCCCGAAACGCGACCATGTCCGGTGCCGATGACCATG
>JAQGHW010000561.1 GCA_028291505.1 Rhodopila sp.
CCCCGGCGCTGACCGCGACATTCTCAAGGTCCAGCGCGATCACCTGCACCCCAGCGGCGACGCCAGGCAGGGCGAGACAGGTCGTGTTCGGCAACCGCCGGCCGGGATCGCCGCATACAATGGCACCACACACGACCGCGGCGCGTTCGGCCGCATCGCGCAGGCGGCCAACATACAACAGGTCGTCATCCGTGCTGGCCCGCACCGCCGCCGCGAAGCCGGCAATCAGCGCGACCGCCGGTGTTCCGCCCCGCCGGCCGCGTTCCTGGCCACCGCCGCCGATCAGCGGTCCGGCAAACGGCGCGTCCGATGCCAGCAGCAGCGCCCCGACACCCGCCGGACCACCCAGCTTGTGGGAGGAGATCGCCAGGCTATGGGCGGCCAACGCATCCAGGCGAACCGGCATGCGCCCGGCCGCCTGCACCGCATCCACATGCAGCAACGCGCCCCGCCGCCGGCAGATCGCGGCGGCTTCCCGCACCGGCTGGATGACGCCCGTCTCGTTGTTGGCCAACATCAGGCAGACCAAGGAGGCCACACCATCGCTCAGTAGCTCGTCCAGCGCCTGCAAGCCGGCCGCACCGTCCGAACCCACCGGCAGGATCACCGCATCCGCGGCGCCATCCGTGGCGCCATCCGTGGCGGCGGACCGAACCGCATACCGAACCGCATCATGCTCGATCGCACTCATAATAAGACGGCGTCCCCGGGACATCGCGTGGATCGCGGCGGCATCCGCCTCCGAACCGCCCGAGGTGAACACCAGGTCCCGGGGCTGGCCGCCGAAGCTGCCGGCGATCAGCTCACGGGCGTCTTCCATGATGCTGCGAACACCACGTCCGAACCGGTGAACCGAGGACGGATTGCCGGTGACCTCAAACGCCGCCAGGACAGCCTCCCGCGCCGCCGGGCGAAGCGGTTGGGTCGCATTGGCGTCGAGGTAACACGTCCGGTTCATTCCGCGCCGCCGCCAACGTCCTCATGGCCGTCACCGGTCACGTTCCCGGCCGTCGCCGCGGGCGGCAGACGAATGGCCCGTCCGACTACCCGGCCCAGCACCACATCGGCCAGCGTGATCCCGCACAGGAACAGCGCGATCTGACGCCCAAGTTCGGACCACAGGTCGTGCGTGTGACACATCTCGCCGCCCATTGGCGATTCCGCTGGCGACCCCGCCGGCGAAACCACTGGCGACCCCGCCGGCGAAACCATTGGCGCTTCCACCGCGGGGGCCGATGCGAGCAGGCACCCGCCGCTGCCGATCACGCATCGTGTGGCCGCTATCTGCTCATCCACCGCGGCGACGATATCGGCGATGGCGATCTCGGACGGTGGGCGCGCCAGGCGGTAGCCTCCGCCGGGACCACGCGCCGAACAAACCAGATCGGCACGCCGCAGCTTGCCGAAAAGCTGCTCAAGGTACGACTGGCTGAGTTGCTGCCGCTGCGCGATATCCGCCAGGCAGATCAGATCGTTCGGCCGGCGCGCGGTCTCCCGGGCGGCGAGATCGACCATCGCCATGACGGCGTATCGGCTTTTTGTTGAAAGCTGCATCGCGGATCAATTCACCGCATACCGGCCATGCGGAATGGTTAAGTGCCTGGGTAAGGCGAACTGAGAGAAAATGCACATCGATACATATCCGAGCAGAGCACATCTGCGTGTATAAGTTTAGTAAAGAGTATTACACACACGTATAGGTAGCTATATAACGAAACATGACAGCATCGCAAGAGATGTGACACAGAACCGCGCCCGCTGCTCGCGTCTTTTGTCTCACACAGGAACATGAATGCCATGCGACATTTCCATTATGAAAGATCGCGTCAAGTGTCCTATAATCGCGTCCTCCCTGGGCCGCTCAGTATTCCCGGCGGGCGTCCTGCCACAAGCAGGCTGACGAAAGGCGAAAGGAGACGCGACCCGGGACTTCACACGGTGTTCTTATTCAAAGGCTAAAATTTCCGACCGTGCAGGTCAAGAATTGATCGATTGATCGATGTCACGGAACTGAAAAACAGGGGATTGCGTTCCTATTTGATTGGGGACCACGCGGGCCAAGAGGGGGAGTCTCAAGGCCCGTGACGTTAGCAGGACCGGCAGGGGTGTCCGAAGCCGCGGTGGCTTCGCGGCATGCGCTGCCGGTGGGACAGGAAACAGGTTTCGTATTGCCATGCCCGAGGTAATGTTCGCTGGTCCTGATGGCCGGCTTGAAGGTCGCTATCATCATTCAAAGGAATCAGGAGCGCCCGTCGCGCTCGTACTGCATCCGCACCCGCTGCACGGCGGGACCATGAACAATCGCATCACCTATTCCATGTACCAGGCCTTTCAGAAGCTTGGGTGTTCGGTAATGCGCTTCAATTTCCGCGGCGTCGGCCGTAGCCAGGGCCGCTATGACGGCGGCATTGGCGAAATCGGCGACGCAGCGTCCGCACTGGATTGGATGCAGGCGGTCAATCCCGGCCACGGTGGGCTGTGGATCGCCGGCTATTCGTTCGGCGCATTCATCGGCATGCAACTCTTGATGCGCCGGCCGGAGATCTCCGGCTGGGTCAGCGTCGCCCCGCCGGCAAACCACTACGATTTCGGCTTCTTGGCGCCATGTCCTTGCGGTGGATTGATGCTGCATGGGGATGCCGACGAACTGGTCCCGGAACCGGCGGTTCGCAAGCTCGTGGACAAGCTCAATACGCAAAAGAACGTGCACGTGGATTACCGCGTGATCCCCGGAGCGGATCACGTCTTCGCGAGCCACGCCGATATCGTCGCCGACGCGGTCGATGATTTCTGTGGCAAGGCCATCGCCCGCAAGCAGATGGCACTCGCCGCTGATTAAGGCCGAACCCCATACGGTTCGGCGTGCCCCGGCCACCCCGTCGCAGCTTGTGCTCGACGGGTGACCTGGCCACGCCCCAGTGGCGTCGGAGAAGACCGCTCCTCCCTCATGGCCCAGCACGTCCACGACCGCGTGCACAGATCCCAGCGTGCACTGATCCCAACCCGTTCGGGCCTTGCATATCCGCCAGCGGGCGCCTGACGCGGAAAGCGACAACGCCTTCCGGCCGCTGTCTCATGGCCCCCCTGTCCAGATCGGACCGCGCGAAGCGCCATTCTACGTTCTCCGCGAACTCCGGGAGCTCCGCGCGCTCTGTGCCAAGCCTGATTGCTTGCTCGCCAGGACAAGTGCCCATCCCGTAACCGTCCCGATCAGCGCCCGGCCGCTGTGCGGGAAAATGGCGCAACCGGGCCGCGCCCCAAACCGATCCGCCCACCCCTCCCCTAGCTGAAACCGGCGATCCGCCCGCCCGGCATCGGCGCTGGCACCCCCGTCGTCGACGGATAGCTCAACGGCAACCCCGACAACACCCGCGCCGCCAGGAACCCGAAACACTGTGCCTCCAGCGCATCCCCATTCCACCCAACGGACTCGACCGGCTCCACCGGAGCAGCCAGTGCTCGGCGTAATCCCTCCATCAGGACCGGATTAAGCCGCCCTCCGCCACACACCAGCCAGCGCCGCGGCGCTTCGGGGAATCTGGCCGCCGCTATCGAGGCGACCGTAAAGCCCGCCAGCGTCGCGGCCCCGTCGGCGGCGGACAGCGCAGACAGCCCGCTCTCCTCCAGCGCCTTCGCGAAATCGAGCCGATCCAGCGATTTCGGGTTCGGCGACGCGAAATACGGATTGGCCATCAACCGCGCCAACACGTCCTCATCCACCTCGCCGGAGCGGGCCAGTGCACCATCCTCGTCAAATCCCTGGCCGGTATGCCGGAACACCCAGTCGTCGAGCGGCCCATTCCCCGGCCCCGTATCAAACGCCAGCAATGCCCCGTCACCCCCGATCCACGTGACGTTCGCCACCCCGCCGATGTTCAGCACCGCCAGCGGCTTGGGAAGATCAGCCGCCAGCGCACCGTGGTAGACCGGGACGAACGGCGCCCCCTGCCCGCCCGCCGCGACGTCCGCCGAACGGAAATCATGCGCCACCGCCACACCCAGGCGCCTGGCCAGGGTCGCTGCGTCGCCGATCTGCCAGGTGCGGCCTTGATGCGGCTGATGCAGGATGGTCTGCCCATGAAAGCCGACCAGGTCGGCCGGACAGCCCAGCGCCTCGACCGCCTGAACGTGATAATCCAGCAGACGCTCAACCGCGCTCAGCAGACGCGGATCGTCCGGCGCCAAGGTCGCGGCAACGTCCAGAATGGTTCGCAGATCGCGGCGAAGCACTAAGTCATAAGGTACGGTCACCGTTGGCCCGAACGCCGTGACGGTGACCCCGTCGGTGTCCAACCAGGCCGCATCCACCCCATCCAGCGACGTTCCGCTCATCAGCCCTATCGTTCGCGGCATTTGCCCCCGCCTCGCTGTGTGATAACCCGCGCCTCCGCAGATTACGAGTCAGCCGCCATGACGACCAACAGTTTCCTCGACGAAGCCACCGCCCGCGGCTTCGTCTTTCAGTGCACCGACGCCGACGCCCTGCGCGCCGCCACGCAGGCCGCCCCGATCACCGCCTATATCGGCTTCGATTGCACCGCCGACAGCCTGCATGTCGGCAGCCTGGTGCAGATCATGATCCTCCGCCTCCTGCAGAAACACGGCCACAAACCCCTCGTCCTCCTCGGCGGAGGCACCACGCGCATCGGCGACCCCTCCGGCAAGGACGAATCCCGCCAGCTGCTGACCGACGAAACCATCGCCGCCAACATGGCCGGCATCCGCCGCTGCTTCGCCCCGTTCATCCGCTTCGGGGAGGGTCAGTCGGGCGCCATCGAAGCCAACAACGCCGACTGGCTCGACACGCTGGGCTACATCCCCCTGCTGCGGGAGGTCGGGGTCCACTTCACCATCAACCGCATGCTCAGCTTCGATTCGGTCAAGCTGCGCCTCGACCGCGAGCAGCCGCTGACCTTCCTCGAATTCAACTACATGATCCTGCAGAGCTACGACTTCCGTGAGCTCAGCCGCCGCCACGGCGTCTCGCTGCAGATCGGCGGGTCCGATCAATGGGGCAACATCATCGCCGGGATGGAGCTGACCCGCCGTACCGACGCCAGGACCGTCTACGGCCTGACCACGCCGCTGATCACCACCGCGTCCGGCGGCAAGATGGGCAAGACCGCCCAGGGTGCGATCTGGCTGACCGCGGATCGGCTTTCCCCCTACGATTACTGGCAATTCTGGCGCAACACCGAGGATGCCGACGTCGGCCGCTTCCTGCGCCTGTTCACCGACCTGCCGCTCCCCGAGATCAGCCGGCTGGAAGCGCTGGGCGGCGCCGAAATCAACGAGGCAAAGAAAATCCTGGCGACCGAGGCCACAGCCCTCGCGCACGGAGCCAAACAGGCCGCCCTCGCCGCCGAAACCGCGCGCCAGGCGTTTGAAGAAGGCGAAGCGGCGGCAACCCTGCCGGGCGTGACCGTCCCGGCAGCGGAGCTCGAAGCGGGAATCCCGGCGTTCCGCCTGTTCGTCCTCGCCGGCCTGGTGACCAGCAACGCCGAGGCCCGACGCCTGATCCGCGGCGGCGGTGCCAAGGTCAACGACATCGCCGTCGCCGACGAAGGAATGCCGATCGCCGCCGACCGGCTCCGCGACGGCGCCATCAAGCTGTCGGCGGGCCGCAAGCAGCACCGGCTGGTCAAGCCGGGATGATCGCGACGAAGCCGGCGGGGGCCTCGGATAAATGATTGCTAACCCGCAATCCAGCCACCGGTATTCCCTCCGCGTGTACTATGAGGACACGGATGCGGGCGGCGTCGTCTATCACGCCAACTACCTCCGCTACGCCGAACGCGCCCGCACCGAGGCCTTGCGCGACGCAGGAATTCCGCACGCCAGGCTGGTGGAACAATTCAGTCTGATGTTCATGGTGCATCGCGTCGAAATGGATTATGTGCGGCCCGCGATGCTCGACGACCTGCTGGTTGTCGAGACGGAAACAATGGACGTAGGCGGCGCGACTGTCCTGCTGCACCAGACGGTACGCGGCCCCGGCGGAGTTTGCGTGAAATTGCGCATCAAGCTCGCCTGCGTCCAAATCGGAGGGAACCGACCGGCCCGCATCCCGCCAGAGTGGCGTGAGGCGATGGCCGGTATGCGTCGCGAATCGGCGCAGGATGGCATCTAGTGGGCCGATCCCAACGCTTGGCTGCCAGGCGCTGGGGGAATCGGCCCGCCAGGTGAAAGGCTGGCTGGCGTCGCGCGCCAGCGCGCGGGTTTTGTCACGCGTCGGCGCGGGGATTTTGTCGCGCGCCAGCGCGCCGGATTTTGTCGCGCGTCGGCGCGCCGGGTTTCGTCGCAAACCCGCGCCGGGTGTTGAAACGTCGCGGGTGACGCGTGATGACGTCGGTATGGACACCGAAAGAGGGGGCTAACCAGTGGATCGGGCAGTGGACGCGGTAAATTTGGGAACAGCCAACGGCGATCTCTCGCTTTGGGGCCTGTTCATGCAGGCCGACATCGTCGTCAAACTCGTCATGGTCGGCCTGCTCGCCGCCAGCGTGTGGGTTTGGGCCGTGGTGTTCGAAAAATGGAGCACGCTTCGCAAAGTCAACCGCGAAGCCGACGGCTTCGAGGACCGCTTCTGGTCCGGCGGCAGCCTGGATGAGCTGTTCGACCGCGAAGGCACCAACCCCAACCACCCGTTGGCTTCGGTCTTCGCCGCCGCGATGGGGGAGTGGCGTCGTTCGGTCCGCGTCGCCGGCGCCGACATCTCACAGACAAGTGTTCGCGAACGAATCGACCGGGCGATCACCGTGACGGTGCAGCGGGAGATGGACCGGATGGAGCGCTGGATGGTGTTTCTCGCCAGCGTCGGCGCGACCGCCCCGTTCGTCGGACTGTTCGGCACCGTCTGGGGCATCATGCATTCGTTCTCCGCCATCGCCGCCATGCACAACACCAACCTCGCCGTCGTCGCCCCCGGCATCGCCGAGGCCTTGTTCGCCACCGCGATCGGCCTGGTCGCGGCCATCCCCGCGGTGCTCGCCTACAACCAGATCAGCAACAGCCTGTCCCGGTTCGCCGGCCGCATGGACAACTTCGGCAGCGAATTCAGCGCCATCCTGTCGCGCCAAAGCGAAGAGCGGCCCAAGTGACCCCGGAGCGAATAGCGACCGAAGTGATCCCGGAGCGAAGAGCGACCGAAGCGACAAATCGAAGAGCGGCCGAAGTGACACATCACCAGGAGCGCACCTGAGCCATGGCGTTCACCATGAAATCCGCCGGCCGCAACGGCCGCAACGGCCGCTACCGTCCACTGGCCGAGATCAACGTCACCCCGATGGTCGACGTCATGCTGGTGCTGCTGATCATCTTCATGGTCACCGCCCCGCTGATGACCTCCGGCGTGTCGGTCGATCTGCCGAAGACCAACGCCCAGCCGCTGAACAGCGACAGTGAACCGCTGACCGTGTCCATCAAGGCCGACGGCTCGATCTTCCTGCAGGACCAGTCGATCGATATCGCCGACATCGTCGCCAAGCTGCAGGCGATCGCGAAGAATAATCCGGATCGCCGCATCTTCGTTCGCGGCGACAAGGATCTGGCCTACGGCCGGATCATGCAGGTCATGGGCACGATCACCCAGGGCGGCTTTACCAAGGTCGCACTGCTCGCCGAACAGACCGCGGCTCCCCAAAACGGTGGCTCCCAAAGCGGTGGCTCCCAAAGCGGCGGCTCCCAAAGCAGCGGCTCTCAACGTGGCACTCCCCAACCCGCCACGCCCACTTCCGGGCAACACAAGTAGCGCCGCGTGAGCCGTTTTGCTCCCACCGCGATGACCGGGCGGATCACCATTCGCATCGTGCCTTCCGCTCATTCGGCCGCTCGGTGACCATCCGGTGCTCGACCAACTGTTTCGTGGTGGCCAGACGATCCGACGCAGAGCGCCGCGCATGACGCCGCGGCTGCGAACCAGCCTGATCGCCTCGGCGGTGCTGCACATCGCCGTGATGCTGTTCCTGCTGTTCGGCCTGCCGTCCTTCAACCCGAAGGACGAGGAACCACCCGAAACCTCGGTCGCGATGGTGTTCACCGGCACCGCCAGGTCGGCGATGCAGGCCCCGGCACCGGCTCAGGTTCCAGCGCCGTCGAAGGAAACCGCCCCGCCCGCACCACCGGTGCCGACGCCGCCCAAGCCGCAGCCAGCCGAACCGCCGCCGCCTCCGCCGCCGCCACCACCGCCGCCGC
>JAQGHW010000157.1 GCA_028291505.1 Rhodopila sp.
AATGGTCAATGGATTGGGGAGCGGTCGGGGGACGGGCGTTGACCGACCCAAAATTGTCGGTGAGCGGGTGCTGCGCGAGGCGGGATCGGACGGCCAGTTTAAGCCGGAACTGAGGGCAGACGGCGCCAGTTCGGTGCCATTTGGGGCGGATCGGCATTGACGCGCCGACGGGACCGGCATCGCGATTAAGCCGGCGGCGCCGGTGCTGTCCCGCGGTTCGCTTGCAACGCGGAGGTCGCAGGGGCGCGCAGAGTCCGCTGGGTGAAGTTCTATTGGCCTTCGGCCTGGTGTCAGTGGCCCGGATTGGCCTTGGCGAATGCGGTCTTCTGATCGGGCGAGGCTTCGACCTGGTACTTGGCTTGCCATTCCTTGTAGGGCATGCCGTAGACGATCTCCCTCGCGTCGGGGTCGGCGATGGTGATTCCCTTGGCGGCGGCTTCCTCGCGGTACCAGCGGCTCAGGCAGTTGCGGCAGAACCCGGCGAGGTTCATGAGGTCGATGTTCTGCACGTCGGAGCGTTCACGCAGATGCTCGGTTAGCCGGCGGAAGGCCGCGGCTTCCAGTTCGGTGCGGGTCTGGACGTCGAATTCGGGTGCGGACATGGTTGTCTCCTTCGGCTGTCGCCTCCAAAGATGGCGCGCTTTGCCCTGGTTCGCCATACTCCCCCTGCGGAAAAGAGAGGAACGGCCAATGCCCCAGGATACGCCCCTCGCCCGTGGCATGTCGCACGGCATGTCGCGGGGGGGTTCGTGGAACGATGCGACGGCCCGCGTGGCTTTGCGTGCGCTGTTCGATACGGCTGTTGCCTCGGCCGATCCGCGCACGGTCCTGGCGCGGCATTTGCCGCCGAAGCCTGCGTCCGGCCGCTGTATCGTCGTGGGCGGCGGAAAGTCGGCTGCTGTCATGGCGGCGGCGCTGGAGGACGCATGGCCGGACGTCGCACTGGAAGGGACGGTGGTGACACGGTATGGCCATGCCGTGCCGACTCGGCGGATCGAGGTGATCGAAGCGTCCCATCCGGTCCCCGACGCCAACAGTGAGCGCGGGGCGCTGCGGCTGCTCGAACGTGTGCGGGGCCTTGGGGCGGACGACCTGGTGATCGCCCTGATGTCGGGCGGGGCGTCGGCTTTGCTGGCGGCGCCGGTGGCGGGCCTGACGCTGGCGGACAAACAGGCGATCAATCGGGCGCTGCTGGCGTGCGGGGCCAATATCACGGAAATGAACGCGGTCCGGAAGCATCTGTCGGCGATCAAGGGCGGGCGCCTGGCCGCCGCCGCCGCGCCCGCCCGGGTGGTGACGCTGGCGATCAGCGATGTGCCGGGCGACGATCCGGCGGTGATCGGATCTGGTCCGACGGTCCCGGATGCCTCGACCTTCGCCCAGGCGCGCGCGTTGATCGCTCGTTATGGCATCGAGCCATCGGCGGCGGTGGCTGCCAGGCTGGCACGGGATGATGACGAGACGCCGAAACCCGGCAGCCTGCCGAATGTTGATTTCCGGATGATCGCTACCCCGATGATGGCGCTTGACGCGATGGCCGCCAAAGCTCGGACGTTCGGCCTGACTCCGCTAATCCTCGGCGATGCGCTGGAGGGCGAGGCGAGCCAGATGGGCATTGTCCTGGCCGGCATCGCCCGGTCGGTGCGCACGCACGGCCAACCGTTGAAACCGCCGGCGGTGCTGCTGTCGGGCGGGGAAACGACGGTGACGATGTCCGGCCGGGCGAGCGGAAAAGGTGGTCGCAACACGACATTTCTGCTGGGGCTTGCCATTGCGCTGGACGGCGCGCCGAACATTTGGGCGGCGGCGGGCGACACCGACGGCATCGACGGGATGGACGAGATCGCCGGCGCCCTGGTGACACCGGACACCCTGAGCCGAGCGCGGGCCGCCGGGCTGGATGGACGGGCCATGCTGGGTGGCCATGACAGCCATGGCTTCTTCGGGGCGATCGGGGACTTGATCGTCACTGGGCCGACGCTCACTAATGTTAACGATATCAGGGTAATACTGGTCGCCTGAACCATGCTCGCCCAAGGATGAAACGCATCGCCTGCTCCCCCGTCATGGTTCGGTGCATCGTGCCGCGACGGGTGGCCCGGATACGCCCGCCATGACGGGATCGGCGGTGCTGGTGCGTCAGTTTTTAGGGCCTGGCCTCAAACAAACGTAAGGGAACGTCCATGGCTGTCCGCCCCAAGATGCGCCGCCGGCGCCGCACCAAAATCATTGCCACGCTCGGCCCCAGCAGTTCCTCGCTGGAGGTCATGACGCGGCTGTTCCAGGCCGGTGCCGACGTGTTCCGGCTGAATTTCTCGCATGGCACGCACGAGGATCATGCCGAACGGTTCGCGATGATCCGGGAGCTCGAAGAAAGGTTCGATCGGCCGATCGGTATCCTGGCCGACGTGCAAGGGCCGAAGCTGCGGGTGGGGCGTTTCGGCGGCGGTCGCGTGCACCTGCAGACCGGGCAGAAATTTCGGCTGGACCTGAACGCGACACCTGGCAACGCCCAGCGCGTCAACCTGCCGCACCCGGAAATCATCGAGGCGGCGTCGATCGGGTCATCGCTGCTGCTGGATGATGGCAAATTGCGCCTGCGGGTGGTGCACAAGCGTTCGGATGCACTGGAGACCGAGGTGGTTGTCGGGGGGCCGTTGTCCGACCGCAAGGGGGTTAACGTTCCTGACGTGGTGCTGCCGATTCCGGCGCTGACGGTGAAGGATCGGGAGGACCTGGAATTCGCTGTCTCGCATGGTGCCAACTACATTGGTCTATCGTTTGTCCAACGACCGGAGGATGTCGTTGAGGCCAAACGCCTGATCGCCGGGCGCTGCTGGGTGATGGTGAAACTGGAGAAACCGCAGGCGCTGGACAACCTGGAGGAGATCTTGGCGCTGACGGACGCGGTGATGGTGGCGCGGGGGGATCTGGGCGTTGAACTGCCGCCGGAGGAGGTGCCGCTGGCGCAGAAACGGATCGTTCGGCTGTCTCGCGCGCTGGGCAAGCCGGTGGTGGTGGCGACCCAGATGCTGGAGAGCATGATCAGCGCCCCTGCCCCGACCCGGGCCGAGGCCTCGGATGTGGCGACCGCGGTGTTTGACGGCGCCGATGCGGTGATGCTGTCGGGCGAGACGGCGGCGGGCCAATATCCCTATGAGTCGGTCAACATGATGGACCGCATTGTCGCCAGGGTGGAGCAGGACGCCGGTTGGCGGGCGATGATCAGTGCATCACGGGTGCCGCCGGAGAAGAATGCGGCGGATGCGATCGCCTCGGCCGCGGCGCAGGTGGGGCGTACGATCGGCGCCAAGGCGATCGTCGCGTTCACCGCCTCCGGCAGCACCGCGTTGCGGGTGGCGCGCGAACGGCCTGAGTCGCCGGTGATCGGCCTTACGCCGAACCAGAACACCGCGCGGCTGATGGCTGTGGTCTGGGGCGTGCATGCGGTGGTCACGCCGGACGTGCACTCGATGACCGAGGCGGTGAGCCGGGCGGGACGGGTGGCGCTGACGGAAGGATTTGCCGAACATGGGGACGAGATCGTCGTGACGGCCGGGGTGCCATTCGGTCATTCCGGTACTACCAATGCGCTGCGGGTTTCGACGGTGAAGTAGGGCGCACGCCTGCGAATGCGCGATGAGCTAGCGCTGGACTTTGCCGTGGTCGGCCCCGCAAGTCGTGGGTGGCCCGACCATGACACGATGGATCGGTCCGGGGCACGACTCGCTCGTTTTGAGCGTCGCCCGGGGGCGGCGGTTCCGCCTTCTCACCCGCAGGCGTTGCCGCGCAGGCTGAACGACCGGACGATGCCGTCCGCTATGGTGAAGGTGGTCTCGCAGACCAGGGTCATCACGGTCGGTGGAATGCCGCCGGCATTCCACAACCCCGCACCGAAATACGGCGAACCCGGCAGGATCTGAACCTGCCGGTCGTCGTAGGTCAGAAACTTCATGCCGCCCGCCTCATAGGTGCGGGTCGGCGCGCCCATGACCGCTAGCAGGTTGGTTTCCGGTTTGCCGACCCACTGCGCCAGTTCGGCCTGACGTGCGGCTAGCCCGTTCGAGCAGCCGCCGACCAGGGCGACCAAAACGATCAACCAGAGACGGCGCATCGTCGCACTCCCTTGCCCGGCCGCATCATGTGAGATCGGCGGGTGGCAGCCACAACACCTGACCGATCCGGTCGGCGCCCGAAGCGATCATCGCCAACCGGTCGAATCCCAGGGCGATCCCCGCGGCGGGCGGCATCCCGTGCTTCAATGCGGCGAGGAAATCTTCGTCCAGCGGCCAGTCCGGCCCATACAGGACATTGCGCCGCGCGCGATCCGCCAGGAAGCGGGCCCGTTGTTCGACGGGGTCGGTCAGTTCGACGAAGGCGTTGGCCAGTTCGATGCCGCAGACGAAAAGTTCGAACCGCTCCGCGACGCGTGGATCGGCTGGGTCTCGGCGGGCCAGGCCGGCCTGTGCGGCGGGCCAGTGGGTGAGGAACGTCGGATGGTGGTGACCGAGCGCGGGTTCGATCCGCTCCAACAGCAGGCGGAAGAACAGGTCTTCCCAGGTTTCGCCTTTGCGCAGGCGCGCACCGGCGGCGGCGGCCAGGGCGGCGGCGTCCTCACCGATTGCCAGCAGGTCGACGCCGGCATGTTGGAAAAACGCCTCCGCCACGGTGAGGCGCTCAAACCGCGAGAGGTCGGTGGTGATGCCGCGGCAGCGAACGACCGCCGGAAGGGTCGAGCGCAACAGGTCGTTGGTTTCGGCGATCAGCGCGTCCATGGCCATGCCGTGCCTCGCACCTGAACCGGGACTGGGGTGGTACCATTCCAGCATGGTGAACTCGGGCGCGTGCAGGGCGCTGCCTTCATGGTTGCGCCAGACCCGAGCGAACTGGAAGATCGGGCCGGCTCCGGCGACCAGCAGGCGTTTCATGGCGAATTCCGGGCTGGTATGCAGCCAGAGGTTTTCCGACGTGCCGTCATGATGGGTTCGGCGTGTGGCGAAGGCGCGCAGATGGACTTCCTCGCCGGGCGCGGGAACGGCGTAGGGGGTTTCGACTTCCAGGTAGAAGCGGGCCTCGAAGAACGCGCGGACCGCTCGGGTCAGGACCGCCCGGCGTCGCAGGAAAGGCAGACGGCCGGCGAGGCTTTCGGGATGCCAGGTGGGACGAGGAGCGGAATGTGCCATGCCGCAATGTTTACCGCCATATGTGTCCTGCCGCCACGTTGCCACAAAACCGACGCATGGGGACCGCGGTTGATCCCAAAATAGCATTGGTCGTTAACAGGGAGGCAAATACCATGGGGCTGCTATTGCTGATCGTGATCCTCTTCCTGCTGTTCGGCGGCGGGGGATACTACGGCTACCGCTCCGGCTACTACGGCGGCGCGCATTACGGTGGCGGGCTGACCCTGGTTATCGTGATCGTGGTGCTGTTCCTGCTGTTTGGCGGGCACGGCGGTTATTACCACTACTGAGCCGCTAGATAGGCTGACGGACCGGCATTTTCAGGCTGACGGTACAGCCTGAAAACGCCTTGGTCTGATCAGGCCGCCGCGAACTGGCCGCGACCGAACAGTTTGTCGAGGTGGGCGGCGTCGGCCTTGTCGAACGCGGTTGTCCGGCTGCGAACCGTTTCGACTTCCGCCAACGCTTTCTTCACCGCCGGTCGCCCCTCAATGGCCTTCACCCAGCGCGTGATGTTCGGCAACTTTGCCGCGGCGTCGGCCCCGAGGAGGGCCGGGACATTCCGCATCCATGGGAATGTGGCGATGTCGGCGACCGAGTATTCGGACCCGGCCAGATAGGTTGCTGCCGCGAGCCGGCGTTCGATGACCTCGCAGACGCGATTGGCCTGGGTGAAGTAGCGGCTTTTGGCATAGTCGTTGCCCGCCGGCGCGAACCTCAGGAAGTGGACGTACTGGCCGAACATCGGCCCGACGGTGGACATCTGGGTCATCAGCCACTGGATCGCGTCGAACTTCGCGGCGGTGTCCTTGGGCAGGAATTTGCCGGTCTTGTCCGCCAGGTAAAGCAGGATCGCGCCTGATTCGAAGACGGTGTAAGGCTTGCCGCCCGGTCCGTCCGGATCGACGATGACCGGGACCTTGGCGTTCGGGTTCAGCTTCAGGAATGTGTCGTCGAACTGCTTGGCGCTGAAGACATCGACCGGCTGCACTGTATAGGGCAGCGCCAGTTCCTCGAGCGCGATGTAGATCTTGACGACGTTGGGGCTCCCCATCCCGTAGAGGGTGATCATCGCGTTGTTCCTCCTGTTCCGATTTGGCTGTTCCGATTTGGCCAGCGGCATCATCGCACGCTGGGGCGTGCCGTGGAAGGTGAGGGGCTGTTTGAGTGACGGGAAACCGAGGACGGCCGTGGCCGTGGGGCTGAGCTTATTCGCTGTGTACTGACCGGTTTCCCTCCACCTATCGTGCTGACGGCAGCGAAGTCGTGGGAGGCGGTCCAAGCCCTGCCGGATCCACACCTCGCGAGGCGCCGCCTGGGACGGTTATTGAGATGGGTCCTTGGTCTTCCGCGAGCAAGCAAGCTAGCAGGTTTTAACACTGAGCGCGCGGAGCTCCCGGAGTTCGCGGAGAACGAAAAATGGCGCTTCGCGCGTTCCGATCTTGGGTACTGTGCGCCATGAAACAGGGGTTGGAAGGCGTTTTCAGGCCATGGTGCATGTGCCAAGGTGCCTGTGATAGTGTCGACTGGACGTTCTCCGCGCTACGCGGTTGCCGGCGAACATGGCGAAGCCCGGGTGTGTTG
>JAQGHW010000179.1 GCA_028291505.1 Rhodopila sp.
CTCGATCCGCAGCACCACCAGGTCCAGGTGATCCACCATGTTTAGGCGTCGTTCGGCACTGCTGGCGCTGGTCGCTACGGTCGCGGTCGCTGCTGCGCCCTCCGGCGTCCCGCATGAGGTCAGCAACGCGGTCGTTGCCTTGCCGCAGGCCTGTGCGGCATGGCCCGGTTCACTGGCGGCAGCCCCTCTAGGCGGGTGGATGCTGTGCGACATGGCGATCCATCCGGATCAGACCGAGGGGTCGGTATTATTCACCAGCTTCGAGGACGCCGTAGGTGCCGTCTTGTTGCTGGGCATGTTGGTCGATGTGCTGATCTCCGCCTGGACCAGGCGCTTTCCGTTTGGAGCGAAGTCATGATGGTAATCCGCCGCAAGCGACGGGGTCTGCTGACCGCTGCGACCATGCTTGCCGGCCTGGCGTGTGCATCGACAAGCTGGGCACAGAATGCACTGACATCCCCGCCCGTGCCGCCCGATCCGTCGCCGGCCCAGGTCGAACAGAATGTGCCCGGCCTCGGCAACGCGCTGAACAAGCCCATCACCGGGGCGCAGGAAGACCCGCTGGTCGTGGGCACGCCGCCGCCGCCGTCGCTGGAGGCGCTGCAGGCAGCGCGTCCCGGCGATCAGAAGGGTGATGGTCTGGAGACAGGGCGTGCCGACATGGTGCGCACAGCCGCCCTGACCTATGGCGCACAGGGCGGGCTCGCCGCCCGGTCCTTCGCGCTCAACGAGTTGCTACGCCGCTATCAGGCGCAACTCGACAGCGCCTACGACTTCCACGCGCTGGTGCTGCCGGTTAGCAGCGGCCAGACGCTGATGCGCCCGCCGGTCGTGTCCGCCGCACAGATGGCGTTCGCGCTCGGCGACGGCGGCCAGGTCGCCCGTGAGACCTCCTGCATCTACGAGATCACGCGCGAGGCACAGCTGACGTCCACGCCGCCGAACTGGCGCATCTACCTCGTTCGGGTGTGGGCCGCGCCGAGCCGGCCGAACGACGGCGCGCTGCCGCGCACAAAGCAAGAGGCCGCCTACTGGAACAAGTGGGTGGCGGAAGGCTGGGGCCAGGGCGAGAAACAGGCTGTCGAGATCTTCCTCTCGGACCTGGGGCGCCTCGAGCGCGACATCGTCGGCATGGCCCGATACCGCGTGCTGCTGCGTGCCGGCCTGGTGGAGCAGCCGAAGGTCGCGTTCCAGAACCAGGCCGTCGATGGCGGACGCGACAGCCTGCACGTCGGGGATCAGACCATTCGCATCACCGACCAGCCCGGGCTGCAGGGGAACGCGCGACGCTGGAGTCCGGGCGCGGGATGCCCGCAATGACCGACATTTCGGACAGCGATCGGACATCCGACCCGCACGGCTCATGGTGCTTAGATGGGGATGGCGTGTTTGTGTCGCGGAACGACGGCTCGCCCTACCATGCTTGACAGTCTCACATCCGTTCCGGACGCACTCGCGACATATCGATGGCCGGAGGACGGCAAGCGATTTGTCCACGAGCCGCGCAAGAGCGCGCCGGGGCTGGACTCGCTGCTGACCTGGGCGTTCCGCGCGGGCGCCTCACGGATCGGCTTTCAGCCCGGCCACTCCGTGTGGGTCCGCGTTCATGGCCGCAACTACCGGGCGACCGAAGCGCCGCTCGATGACGGCGAGTTCTCGTCCATCGTCAACCATCTCTACGGCGCGGAAGGCATGGCGCGCCTGCAGCGTGGCAACGATTTCGACACCGCCTACGCGATTTCGCTCGACCGCTCGACACGCTTGCGGTTCCGCCTCAATGCCACGCCGACCCGCACATCGCGGCGCGATGGCGGCAACGTGGTCCTGCGGCCAATTCCCGATCTCCCCGCGTCGCTGGCGGACCAGCGTGTCGAGCAAGGTATCCTCGACAACTACCTGCCGGGCGAAGGCATGGTCATTGTGGCTGGCGGCACCGGTTCGGGCAAATCAACGCTGATCGCGGGCATGACCGTTGCCAAGCTGATGGACCCGAACGGCAACTATGACATCGTCGAGGGCGCGGCACCCATCGAGTTCCAGCTCGAGCGGCTCCGCGGCGCAACCTCAACCATGAACCAGACAGAAATCCCGCGCGATCTGGGAAGTTTTCCCGCGTTCATTCGCGGCTGCATGCGCCGGGAAGCGACCGACATCATTGTTGGTGAGTGTCGTGACAGCGAGACGATGGGGGCCGCCATCCAGGCCGCGATATCGGGGCACCTGCTGCTGACGACGATTCACGCCAACAACGCGCCGCTGACGTTGCAGCGGATAGCGAGCCTATGTCCGGCCGACGAGCGCGCGAACGCCATCTCCGCCGTTGCGCAGTCTCTGCGCCTGGTCATCAACCAACGGCTCGCGCCGACGGTCGACGGCAAACGCACGGCGCTCCGAGAGTTTCTCGTGGTCGACAGGACCCTTCGCGCCAAGTTCCTCGTCACCGATCCGCGGGAATGGCCGGCGCTGACGCGTGAGGCGGTCGAGGTCGATGGACAGTCCTACGCCGTCGCGATCGATCGTGCGCTTTCGGAGGGACGCATCTCGGAAGAGGTCGCGCAAACGCAACTGGCGCGCACCGCATGACGCGCCGTATCGCCGAGGAGACGCGCCATGTGGCGTAACACCGCGCAGCCCGTTCGTGTCTTCATGCTCGATGCGCGTGCGCTGCTTCCGCTGCTGTGTTTTGTCCTCTACTGGAGGTGGTTCACGTTCTATGTCGCCGTGATCGGGGTAGGGTTCTTTTCTCTGGTTTCGTTTCTCGGCCTGACATTGCCCACGATGTGGCGACTGATACGTCGGCTGTTGGTTGGTTCGGTCCGGCCGGCCATGCCGGTGTGGAAGCGCCGGAGGCTCGCATGAGCGTGGTGAGCGTCGAGACGGTCAGTCGGACAATGGAGGCCCTTCTGACGCGCGAGGGCCGGCCGGTGATCTATCGCGACATCGCCACGGGCGCCGATCTGCCGGTGTCTGCCAGGAACACGGCATCGCCCACGGGTCTACTTCCGGCGCTTGTGGTGGCAGGCGAGGCCGTCTGGCGCGAGGCGACGGGAACCGGGTTCGGGTTGGACATCGTGCGCGACCGTGAGGCGCTGCTCGGCTTTCGGTTGCGCGGAATCGGTGCGGGCTCGCTGACGACGGTGATGTTGGCGACGATGGAGGCCACGGCCCAGGTCACCGGATCGGGGGTGGTGGTCGCGAGCGAACTGAACGCTCTCTGGTCGGCTGCGACGGAACGCATCGAGCAGACCGCACGGGCGCAGTCGGGCAGCAGGCCAGGAGCCGCGCCGTGAGGCACTGGCTGCTGGCCATTGGGTTCGTCTGCGTCGTTGGGGGGGCCACCCGAGCCGAGGCGCAATCGCCGGTGTCAGACAATGCACGGCATGTCGGGGGCTGCCTAAAAGCCGCCGCGGACATCTACCGGCTGCCGCCTGCCATCTTGGTCGTTCTGCTTAATGTCGAGGGCGGCTCGCTCGGCCATGTCAGTCCCAACACCAATGCGACGGTCGATATCGGACCGATGCAGGTCAACCAGATTTGGGTTCCACAAGTGGCGGCACACTGGAACGCTACAGAAGCCGCGACATTCCTGGCGCTACGGGACAATTTCTGCGCCAACGTCGAGGCCGGCGCCTGGATTTTACGCCAGGGCCTCGATGAGGCGCATGGCGATTTCTGGCGGGGGGTTGGCTACTATCACTCCCACGACCCGCAGTACAAAGCGATCTATCTTCAGTCCGTGCTGAAGCAGGTTGTGCGGCTGCGCGCGGCGTCGGAGGAATCCATCTCCCGCCAGACTGTACAAGCCGTTCAAGCTGTGCCTGCCCCTACATCGCGGCAGATCGCGGCGGCGCAGCCGGATGGACGATGATGATGCCCCCACAGCCAAATCCACGTGCAGCGTGGCCGTCCCGCGACGACAATGGCGGCTTCTTCCTCGTCGTCACTCTGATCGGCCTGTGTATCCTCAGCGTCGTCTTGTGGATCAACTTCCACGGCCCGATCAGCGCTGCCGTGATGACGTTGTTCCATTACGAGATCGGGCTGCTGCGACACGTCACTGACCGCTTCAATCTTGCCGACCGGCAGATGATGGCGACGGATCCGGACGGTGTGCGCCTGGGCGACCTTTACGGCATTGCCCATGAGGTCGGCAAAGCGGTCCGCATTCCTGTTGCCCTGCTGATGCTCGTGCTGGGCGCCATCTGCATGGGGCGGTCTGCGCCCTCACGCTTCAAGCGGGCGTTCGACACGGACGGGTTGATTGCCGAGCAGGTCCAGTCCTTTCCGACAACGGCCGCGTTCGCCCGGCGCCACCTGGGCCTCGTTGCACCGCTGCCAAGCCCGCGCCCAGCTGACTACGCGCAGATCCCGCGGGAGTGGATCGCCCGCTACGCCACCCGCCCAGACGGCTCGTTCGATGAAGCGGGCGCTCGCCACGCGCTTGCCGCACAGCTCGGCCCGCGCTGGCGCGGCGTCGAGCGTGCCTCGCCCCATGTGCGGGCGATGTTCGCGGTGTTCGCGCTGCACCTGGCCGAACGTCGCGTTGAGGCGCAGCGCCTGCTTGGCATCTTGTCGGCGGGGCTCGCAGAGCCGGGCAAGGATCAGCCGGAAGGCCCTGAAGACCCGCTCGTTCTGCCTGAGGCGGTCGTCGCTCAAGCCGATGCGATCCTACGCGACTATCAGATTTGCACGCCCGCGGAGCTGGTTGCCTCGAATCATGGCTTCACCCATCCCGCGCTGATGAGCCTGCTGAATGCGAGCCGTCTGGCGAGCGGCGTCATGGCGCCAGGCCAGTTCGCCTGGCTCAAGCTTGTGGACCGGGCATTCTGGTATGCCCTGCACGCGCTCGGGTTCGAATCGGAGGGCTTCGGCCGCTATCTGCATCCGAATCCTCGCATTGAAGCGGCGGGCGCACGCGATCACTGGGCGGCGGAGCGCATCGCTGGACGACCGCTGCCGTACCCCGACATCGATCGCGCGATGGAAGCCGTCGTAAAAGCATTGCCGAAATCTGCCGATGCGGCTCCGCCTCGGAGCACTGTCGGCGCCAAGCCCCTTTCGTCGTGGTCACAGGCAAGACCAGGCGCGGGTAGCGCCATAACGCCAACCGCCACGATGCATTAGGTCGCGCCGTTTGCAGC
>JAQGHW010000214.1 GCA_028291505.1 Rhodopila sp.
CTGTCGGAGGGCTACATCCCCCGATAAGGTACGGTCCAAGGATGAAGGTACGGTCCAAGGATGTCGCCCGGGGCACGCCGCCCCTCCGGGCCAAGTCGCACAACAGCGCCACCCCGCCTGGCTGCCAACCGCCCATCGAGGGGCGTCAGTCGAACGTGCCCCCGCCCGTGACACAGCGTCGCCTCTGCGCTACGTGCAACCCTCTCGCCTGACACACCCCTTGCGCACGACCAGACTGGGAAACACCTGACCGCCATGGCCAGCAGCAACGACATCCGCGCCACCTTCCTGGATTACTTCGCCCGCAACGGCCACCAGCCGGTGGCAAGCTCCCCCCTGGTGCCGCGCAACGACCCGACGCTGATGTTCACCAACGCCGGGATGGTGCAGTTCAAGAACGTCTTCACCGGCCAGGAAAAGCGCCCCTACGTCCGCGCCACCACCGCCCAGAAATGCGTCCGCGCCGGCGGCAAGCACAACGACCTGGACAACGTCGGCTACACCGCCCGCCACCACACTTTCTTCGAAATGCTGGGAAACTTCAGCTTCGGGGATTACTTCAAGGAAGCCGCCATCCCCTACGCCTGGGACCTGGTGACCAAGGAGTACGGCCTGCCGAAGGACAAATTGCTGGTCACAGTCTTCTCGGAAGACGAGGACGCCGCCGCGATCTGGAAGAAGGTCGCCGGCCTGCCCGACGACCGCATCATCCGCATCCCCACCTCCGACAATTTCTGGCGCATGGGCGACACCGGCCCCTGCGGCCCGTGCAGCGAGATCTTCTACGACCACGGCGACCACATCCAGGGCGGCCCCCCAGGCAGCCAGAACGAGGACGGCGACCGGTTCATCGAGATCTGGAACCTCGTCTTCATGCAGTTCGAGGAAGGCCCCCCCGGCACCCGCGTCTCCCTGCCCCGCCCGAGCATCGACACCGGCATGGGGCTGGAGCGTGTCGCCGCGATCCTGCAGGGCAAGCACGACAACTACGACATCGACATTTTCCGCGCCCTGATCCTTGCCAGCGCCGAGGTCACCGGGCAGGACCCGGATGGCCCCTTCAAGACCAGCCACCGGGTCATCGCCGACCACATACGAAGCTGTTCGTTCCTGATGGCCGACGGCGTGCTCCCGTCGAACGAGGGCCGCGGCTACGTCCTGCGCCGCATCATGCGCCGCGCCATGCGCCACGCCACCATGATGGGCGCGAAGGACCCGGTGATGCACCGCCTGGTGCCGACGCTGATCCGTCAGATGGGTGCCGCCTACCCCGAACTCGGCCGCGCCGAGACCCTGATTGCGGAAACCCTGCTGCTGGAAGAAACCCGCTTCAAGCACCTGCTGGAGCGCGGCCTGCATCTGCTCGCCGAGGAAACCGACCGTCTCGGAGACAAACAGGCCCTGCCCGGCCCCGTCGCCTTCCGCCTCTACGACACCTACGGCTTCCCGCTGGACCTGACCCAGGACGCGTTGCGCGAACAGGGCCGCGGCGTCGACCTCCCCGGCTTCGAAGCCGCGATGCAGGAACAGCGCACCCGCGCCCGCGCCGCCTGGGCGGGTTCCGGCGATGCCGCAACCGAACGGGTGTGGTTCGAGATCAAGGAAAAGACCGGCCCATCGGAATTCCTGGGCTACGCCACCGAAAGCGCCGAGGGCGAAATCCTGGCAGTCGTCGTAGACGGCGCCACGACGGACGCCGCCCCAACCGGCACCGACGTGGCGATCGTGCTGAACCAGACCCCGTTCTACGGCGAAAGCGGAGGCCAGGTCGGCGACACCGGCACCATCACCGGCCCGGACGGCCTGGTCATCACCGTCACCGACACCCAAAAGAAGCTCGGCGACCTGTTCGTCCATCTCGGCCACGTGCAAGCCGGCACCGCCAAACCCGGCATCCCGGTGGTCGCGGCCGTCGATCACGCCCGCCGCGGCGCGATCCGCGCCCACCACTCCGCCACCCATTTGCTCCACGAAGCACTACGCAGAAAGCTGGGTACCCACGTCCAGCAGAAGGGCAGCCTCAACGCCCCCGACCGGCTGCGCTTCGACGTCAGCCAGCCCCGCCCGATCACCGCGGACGAACTGCACTGGGCCGAAGCCGAGGTAAACGCCAGGATCCGCGAAAACTCCGAGGTCACCACCCGCTTGATGACGCCGGAAGCCGCCGTGGAACTCGGCGCGATGGCGCTGTTCGGCGAGAAATACGGCGACGAGGTCCGCGTCGTCGCAATGGGCGAACCCGACGGCAACAAACCGGCCTGGTCGATCGAACTGTGCGGTGGCACGCATGTCCGCCGCACCGGCGATATCGGCTATTTTCGCATTGTCGGCGAAACCGGCATCGCCGCCGGCGTCCGCCGGATCGAAGCCGTCACCGGTGCCTCCGCCGAAGCATTGGTTGCCGAAACCCAGGCTCGGTTGAACGATGCCGCCGGCGCGCTGCGGTCCGCCCCAGCCGAGGTACCCGACCGCATCGCCACGCTGATGGAGGACCGCAAGAAGCTGCAAACCCAGGTGGCGGAACTGCAGAAGAAGCTCGCCACGGGCGGCGGCGCGGCGGCGGCCGAGGATCTCGGCGGGGTGATGCTGTCCGCCCGCAATCTTGGCGAGGTCCCGGCCAAGGATTTGAAGGGGCTGGCTGACGCCATCGGCAAGCAGCAGGGATCGGGCGTGGTCGCACTCGTATCGACAGCCGACGGCAAGGCCAGCATCGTGGTCGCGGTGTCAGCCGACCTGACGGGCCGGATCAGCGCCGTCGATCTGGTGCGTGCGGCGTCAGCCGCGGTCGGCGGCAAGGGCGGCGGAGGACGGGCCGATCTGGCTCAGGCCGGCGGACCCGATGGCACAAAGGCGGATGAGGCGCTGGACGCAGTTCGCGCGGCGCTGGCCCAGTAACACCGACAACGCCGCGCCCCGGCTCAGGCGGCCCGTCGCTGCGACAGCCGCTTCTCAGGCGGCCCGTCGTTGCGACAGCCGCTCGGGGATCGGCTTGAACGCCGCCGCGGTCGCCTCGTCGAGCTTAAAGGCCAGTCGCGACACACCGTCTCCGGCATGCAGCACGACGAAAGGCAGGGCAAAGGCCACGCCATCGATCTGAAGCGTGCCGGTAGCCCCTGGCTTGGGAGCCACCGCGATACGCACTGCAGCCCCCCCTTCCGCCAGGTCGATGACCCGGGCGGCGGACGTCCCCCCGCCCGCGATGTTCAGGCGGCACGGCAGGTCGACCGCGTAGCGAGGGCTGGCCCGTCGATCCACTTCCGGCGTGGCTGTGCGAACCACGCGGATCACCGAGGCCTTCAACTCCGCCACCGACGCTTCCAACGCGGTGGCCAGACCCTTGACGGTCTCCGCCCGTTGGCCGGTCAGCGCCGCTTCCGTGGAGACCTCCGTGATACGGCTGGTCATCTGATCCGCCGCCGTCGCCGTCTCGGACATGCTGCGAGCGATCTCCGCGGTCGCCGCCCCCTGCTCCTCAACGGCAGCCGCGATCGAGGTGGCGATCGAATCGATCCCGGAGATGATCTGCTCGATGCGGCTCACCGCGGACACCGATGCGTTCGTCGCCAGCCGCACCTCGTGGATATGCCTGGTGATCTCCGTCGTGCAATGCGCGGTCTGGGTGGCGAGTTGCTTGACCTCGCTGGCGACCACGGCGAAGCCTTTGCCCGCGTCGCCGGCCCGCGCTGCCTCGATCGTCGCGTTCAACGCCAGCAGGTTTGTCCTGCCCGCGATCTGCGCGATCATGTCGGCGACCGCGCCGATCTGGGCGACCTGGCCGTTCAGCGCCTCCATCGTGCCGCGTGTCTCCTGGCCCGCGGCGACCGCATCATGGATCATGCCGGCGGAACGGTTCATCTGCCCGCCGATCTCGCGGATCGACGACGTCAATTGCTCCGCCGCACTCGCGACCACCTGCGCATTCGTCATCGCCTGCGCCGCCGCGGACGCGGCTGCCTGGGCCGATCCATCCGTATCGATGGCCGAAGTGCTCAACGCCGTCGCGGTTTCAGCGAGTGCCGAGGTACTGCGGCTGACCGCCAGCAGTGCCGTCGTGGTTTCGGTCTCGATGGTTTCAGCCATGCCGAGCAGCGACGCGCGCTTGTCGGTGGCTGCCTGTGCACGGTCTTCGTCTTGTTGGACTGTGAGGCGTCTCCCTTCCAGCATATGCTTGCGGAACACCTCCAGCGATCGCGCCAGCGCGCCCAGTTCATCTCGCCGCGCAGCGCCACGGACCACCACATCCAGTCGTCCCTCCGCCAAACCGACCGTCGCGGCGGTCATCGCGACCAGCGGGCGGATCGCGATGCCGCGCAGCACGGCGTACAGCAGTCCGATCATCGCCAGCATCGACACCAGGGAGATGATCGCCTGGCGTATCGCCGCCGCACGCATCGCCGCATCCAGCCGCTGATGGCTCCAGACCGTGCGCAGCGTCCCGACCGGATCAGCATCGCGCGACGGGCGCACGGCGATTTCCACCGTCGTCATGTCCGCTGCATCGAGCAGGGCCGTCCCCTTGGGCAGGTTCACCGCCAGGCTGGATTCGGCGACACCGTCACGCTGCCAGGCGACCAGCCGCTCGCCCTTGACATCGGTGACAAGCACACTTGCGAGGTCCGGTTCGTTCTGCTTGAGGCCGGCGAAGGCAGCCTCGATTCCGGCGGTACGGGCGAAGCGAACCGAACCGGCCATGTTATCCGCCAGCAGTCCGGTCAAGGCACTGCTCATGCCGTCGAAGCGCTCCAGGCTCGCGGTTCTTTCATTGGCGAGCCCGGTCAGGGCGACCAGCAAAAAGCCCGCAAGCGCCGCGAGGGCCACGCAAGCCGCCACGCGCACGCCCAGCCCGACTGCCTTGATGCTACGCACCATCATCGCCTCATTTTCCGCCGTGATGCATCAGCTCATTTGCTGCCGAAATAGCTGGCGTAGATGCGATCGAATGTGCCGTCCTGCTGAATGGCGCCGAATGCCGCCTGCCAGTCCTCTTGCTTGATCGAGGGCGAGTCTTTGGATTCGGCGAGAAACTGGTCCACCTTCTGGATCTGCTTGCCGAACACCGGCTCACCCGGATTTTCCCCGACGCGCCAGGCATATTTCAGTTCGAGATCCGGCCCATAGCCCGCCGCCACCTCACCCGAAACGACCGCGGACACCAGGGCCAGCGAGGTCGGGTAGCGCTTGACGTTGGTGAGGCCGCGTTTCTCCAGTTCCTTGTCCCATGGCGAACCGTCCAGAACCCCGATGGATGCCAGCGCCTTGGCCTGCTCGACCGAATCGATCGGCGACGCGCCGGATTTCGAGACGAACAGCACGTTGTTATCGAACAGCTTCTGCATCCAGGTATAGTTGGGCTCGCGCTCCGGTGTGCGGGCAAACGGGAAGATCAGCAGATCGTGGCCTGCCTTGACCTTCGCCTGCGCCTCGCCCCAGGCCATGAACTCGTAGTTCACCTTCGTCTTCAGCAGCTTGGCCATCTCGTTGACCAGTTCGACTCCGAAGCCGGGATGCGGGCCGGATTGGATGCTGTAGGGCGGATTATTCGAGACATAGGCGGTCTGGCCCAGGGCGGGGACCGACACCGCGGGCAGCGACAGGGCAAGGCTCGACAACAGGCCGAATGCGGCCGAACGGATCGAGGGCATTGATGATGTTCTCCATATTCCGGAGGATTATCGGTTCGTTGAGTTACCAAAGCGTTAATGCCGGACCGCACGCGTGAACAAAGCCGGGCGGGAGATCAGCCCGGGGTCCGCAGCCCTTATGAACAGCGCCGGACGAGCTACGGCACTGCGACTGACGTTACCCTCGACCGGGTGCGATAAACTCCCAGGGCGGGTATTCCTCGCCAATATCCGTGATCACTTCCACCAGCGCGGGTGCCCGGGCCGCGAGTGCCTCGGCTACCGCGGTGCGCAGGCCATCGGCATCGGTCGCGCGCCAATAGGCCACGCCGAAGCTTTTCGCGTAGGTCGCAAAATCCGGATTGTGCAGTTTCGATCCTGAGTCCCGGCCGTCGAACAACCGGTGCTGGTCCCGCAGCACGTTGCCGTAGGCCGAGTTGTTGAACAGCACGGTCACGAGGTTGATGCCGTGCTGAACCGCGGTCGCGAGTTCCGCGCCGCCGAACAGGAAGCCGCCGTCACCGGTCACCGCGACCACCGCGCGATCCGGAAAGGCAACCTTGACCCCAAGCGCGGTCGGGAAACCGGCGCCGAGGGTTCCGGAGAAGCCCGACGTCACCAGCGTGCGCGGTGTGTGGAACGGAAACCCGAACCACGACACGTAACCCACCTGCGTCATCTCGTCGCAGAGAATGCCGTCCTCGGGCAGCGCCTCGCGGATCGCGGTGAGGTAGGACATCTGTGGCTGCACCTTGCTGATCGCCACCGCGGCCTCGGCCTTGGCGCGCGCGATCGAGCCGGCGCGGGCGGGGTTCTGGTTCGGCGAGACCTCTCCGGCGAGCAGCCGCGCTGCCGAAGCAGAGTCCCCGACGATCCCAAGATCGACTTTGAGCCGGCGCATCTCGGCTGGATCGATATCGATGCGTGCCACCTTCAGGCCGGCCGGCAGCCCGCCCCAGCGGCCCAACGGCACGTCGAGGCGTGTGCCAAAGCCGATGAGCAGATCGGTGTCGGGCCAG
>JAQGHW010000252.1 GCA_028291505.1 Rhodopila sp.
GTTGTCGACCGCGGCGAGTTACCACCTCGATGTTGCCGGCTTCGGCCAGGCCGTCCACGCCGCGATCAAGGATATCGTCGCCGGCTACTGCCTGGAGATGCGACAGAACGGCACGACGATCTACACGCTGGAATGGAACTGGGCAAAATATCCCCAGGACGGCGGAGAAGGTTGGAATCCCGGCCGGCAGATGCACATCGCGAGTTGCAGCAAGCTAATGACCGGCATCGCCATGACCAAGCTGCTGAACCAGCATCAAATCCCCTACAGCACGCCGATCGCCAAGTATCTGCCGGCGTATTGGGTAAAAGGACCAAACATCAACCTGATCACCTTCGCCAACCTCATGACCCACACGTCGGGCTTCAATTCCGGCACCTCGTCGTCGGACTACGAATTCATGAAGGCGCAGGTGGCGCAAGGCGTCAACGATCACGGCCACTACCACTATCAAAACATGAACTTCGGTCTGTGCCGCATTTTGATTTCGGTGCTCAACGGCAACATCGCTGTCGGCCAGACCTGGCCCGGCAGTCAGAACGACACATTCTGGGACTACGTGACGATCCAGTCGTACAGCAACTACGTTCACGCCAACGTATTCGCGCCGTCCGGAGTCACTGCTCCGTCGCTCACCCACCCCGACACCGATGCCTTGGCGTATAATTTCCCGGTCAGCGGCCATGGCTGGAACTCGGGTGATCTGTCGTCGGTCAGCGGAGGCGCCGGTTGGCACATGTCGGTCGACGAGATGCTGAACGTGATGGGCACATTCCGCCGCAAGGGCACCATCATGTCGACGGCGCAGGCGCAGACCCTGCTCGACGACATGTTCGGCATCGACGTGAAGATGGCGACCCAACTTGGCACGCTCTACAACAAGAACGGATCGTGGGGAGACGGATCCGGCCAGGTGGAACAGAGCCTGGCGTATTTCCTGCCGCAGAACATGGAACTGGTGCTGCTGACCAACTCGCCCGTCGGCAATCCGGCACAATTCTTCCGTGACAAGATCACCAATCTCTACATCGCCAACATCAAGCCGTAGAGCTCGCGTCCATCCAGTGTCCTGCCCCCAGGTCCGTCGCATCTCGCGGCCAACGCAGGCGACCAGCAAGCCACTGATCTGACAGGCTCCGACCATGGCAGTGCTTTACCTGAAGCTGTCATGGTCGAAGCTGTCCTCGCTTGCCCCATAGCCGGCGAGGAAGCCGTCCAGACCACCGCACCGTCCTGGCCAAAGGTCACATCCAGTACTCCCAGACCCGCGCCTCCAGCTCCCGCATCCGCTCGCCCACAGAGCGGTGTTCCCATTTCGACAAATCCACCTCAGGCGCGACATCCATATATTGCCGCATCACCGCGTCGACCTGTCCCGCCGTGGCATGGCCAAGCACGACCGCATCAACCTCATTGTTGAACACGACGCTGCGGCGATCGAGGTTCGACGATCCAACCACCGCCCAGGTGTCGTCCACCAGCGACATCTTGGCGTGGAGCACCGCGTCCCGCATCTCATGGATATGCGCCCCAGCCTCCAGCAGATCGCCATACGCCGCTCGGGCGGCAAACACCGCGCCCTGCACATCGCTGAACGCCGGCGCAACGATCCGGACGTCCAGACCGGCGCGGGCGATCTTCGCGAGTTCCTCACGCTCCTGATGCGGCGGCACGAAATAGCCGCTGCATAACCAGACCCGGCTGCGGGCGCTTTTCATCGCCGTCAGCAGCGAAGCGTAATACAGCGGCTCGCGGTCGCCCGGTGAGCTGCCGATCACACGGATCGTCTGCACCCCAACCCGCGCCAACGGCGGGAAATAATCCGCCGGATCCACGCTCGGCGCGTTCTGCTCCCGCCAGGTGCCGAAGAACAGCTTTTGCAGCTCCGCCACCGCCGGCCCTTCGATCCGCACCGCGGTATCACGCCAGTACGCCTTGCGCGTGTTGCCATCCGGGGGGATGCCGGCGCTTGGCGGGTTCTCATAGGCAGTGTCCAGGTTGACACCGCCGGTAAAGCCGATGCGGCCATCAACGATGGTGATCTTGCGATGATCGCGATCGTTCGGCGACCAGCCGATCCGCACCGAGAACGGGCTGACCGGATTGAACTCGACCACCTTCGCGCCAGCCTTCCGCATGGCATCGAAGAACGCGCCAGGCGTCTCGCGGGAGCCGTAGGAGTCGTAGATTATGTTCACTTTGACCCCAGCCTGAAGCCGGTCCCGAAGCACCTCCGACAGATGAACCCCCTCGGACTGGACATCGGCCAGGATGAAATACTCCAGGTTGATGCTGTCGCGAGCGGCGGCCAACGCCTTGAAGATCGCCTGAAACGCCTCCGTGCCGCTGGACAGCAGGATGACCTCGTTGCCGAAGACTATCGGGCTGGCCGACAGTCCGCGCTGCAGGTCGTATTGCTGCTGCAGGGCGTCGCTATCGTCGATCAGGTTCGGGTTGGCCTGCTTCTGCCGGTCAGGCAGGCCGACATCGTCACCGGTCAGCCCGTCGACGTCGGGGACGGTCGCGCAACGCCCCAGCATGCCGGCAGCGGCGATCGTGGCCAGCCGGCGCCGGCTGAGCCCGTTTGGTCCCAGGAAAGCCACAGACGCACCCCCAATAAATTCGCCAGACGGCGGATTACGACCCGATCGAAGAGCAGCGTAAGTCGCGACGCGACCACGATTTACCCCGTGAACCGGTTATGATGCGCGACACTACGATGCACGCGGCTGCCGATACACCGCCCCACGAACAAGTCCGCGTCAGTAGCAGATCAATTTCCTTTACGATCGGAATATCGCGGCCGCCGCACGCCGCACTCAGCGGCCAGACGCCTACACGCCGCCCAACGATTTTCAGGCTGCACAGCGGGACTGGAACTGCTCTACTGTCATCTGCCCGCCCCTAGCTGGGGGCGGCGGGAACAGGGAGCAACAACCATGGAAATCCGTGGGCTTGGCTACATGGGCGTAGGCGCGTCCGACCTCGCCGACTGGACATCCTTCGCGACCAACTGGTTGGGCATGCAGATGATTGAGCGCGGCAACACCGCCCGCGGCTTCCGCATGGACGATCGCACCCAACGGCTGGTCGTCGACCGATCCCTCGCCGAAGGGGAGCGCTATTTCGGCTTCGAGGT
>JAQGHW010000261.1 GCA_028291505.1 Rhodopila sp.
GCCAGAACCGCCGGCAAACTCTGGCTGAAGGAGTACCACGAACGCGAGGATGCCGAACGCCTCGCCAAAAGCCCGCAGCCCACAAGCCCGCAACAAGATCAGGCCGCGCCCTTCACCGGCGCCCCACCCAGCGTTGCAAGCGCCCGCGCCGCCGCTTGATAGGAGTCTACAAGCGGGCCAAGCCCCGCCGCCTTACTCCGCCGCCATCCGGGGCGGATCGATCAGGTCGGTGGCCCGTGCCAGGTCGACCGACAGCAGCCGGGACACGCCACGCTCCTGCATCGTCACGCCGTACAGCCGGTCCATGCGTGCCATCGTCAGCGGGTGATGGGTCACCACCAGGAACCGAGTGCCGGTGTCGCGCACCATATCCTCCAGCAGCGTGCAGAACCGCTCCACATTGGCGTCGTCGAGTGGGGCGTCGACCTCATCGAGGACGCAGACCGGGGCGGGATTGCAGCGGAACACGGCGAAGATCAGCGACAATGCGGTCAGTGCCTGCTCGCCGCCGGACAGCAGCGACAGCGTGGCCAGCTTCTTGCCCGGCGGCTGGGCGTAGATCTCCAGCCCGGCCTCCAGCGGGTCGTCGGACCCGACAAGTGCCAGATGCGCGCGCCCGCCGCCGAACATGCGGGTGAAGAGTTGCTGGAAATTCTTGTCGACCTCCTGGAACACCGCGGTCAGCCGCTCCCGCCCCTCGCGATTCAGGTGCCCGATCGAGCCGCGCAGCTTGGCGATCGCCGTCGTCAATTCGTCGCGTTCGGTTTCGATCGTGGTGATCTGCTGTTCGACCTCGTCGGCTTCCTGTTCGGCGCGCAGGTTGACCGGCCCCATCTCCTCGCGTTCCTTCAGCTGCCGTTCCAGTCTGCGGCGGGCTTTTTCCTCGCTGTCCTGGCTCAGGTCGGATGGCGGATCGGGCAGGGCGGGGTTCGCACCGAGCCGTTCCAGGATGCGTTCGGCGACGGTGCCCCAGGCATGGCTGGCCTGCTGAGCGGTGCCCTCGGCGCGAACCGCGTCCTCTCGCCGGCTGGCGAGTGCCGCTTCGGCGGCACGGGCGGCGCGATCGGCTTCGGCGGTTCGGTCCAGCGCCATCGACAGCACCTCCGCCGCTCGGCGATGGTCGGCTTCGGCGGCCGACAGGGCATCCAACGCCTCGGCACGCCTTGCGGCGATTTCCGTGGGTCGGGCTTCCAGGAGTTGCAGCGCGTGTTCGGCTTCGGTCTGGCGCGCGGTCAGGTCGGTGACGCGGTCGGCGGCGTCTTTGGACCGTTCCATCCACCCGGCGCGTTCAGCAACGATGATCCGGCCGCGGTTAAGCCGCGCGGCGTGGTCGCGAGCCAGCGAATCGCGTCCGGCGCGCGCCGCGTTCTCCTGTGTCCGCACCCCCGACAGGGTTGCTCGCGCCTGGTCTACAGTCGCGCGGAGTTCGGCGATGTCGGGCAGGGCGGTCTGCGAGTCGCGGACTTGCACCAGAGCAGCCAGCGCCTCATCCCGTTCGACGGTGATACGGGACAACTGGTCGTCCGCGGCGGCGAGCCGAGCGGTCGCGGTGGCCGCCTGATTGCGGAGGTTGGTGAGGCTGGATCGGGCACGCTCCAGCTTTTGCTCCCAGTCCCGCCGGTTGTTGCGCGCGGTCTGTTCGGCGGTCACCGCGGCCTGGGACGCCGCTTCGGCGGAAGCCCGAGTGGTTCGGGCGGTCGCGGCCACCTGTTCGGCTGCTGCCAGGCGGGAGCGAAGGCCGATCAGCCGGTTACGCTGCTGCAGGCGCACGGCGGCCTGCGTTGGTGTGCCGGCCCGAATGGTATATCCGTCCCAGCGCCAGATAGCGCCGGAGCGGGCGACGAGCGACTGGCCGGGCGCCAAATTGGACTGATGATTGAAGCCATCATCATCGGTTTCGACAAGTCCGATTTGCGACAGCGCGCGGGCCAGGGCGGGCGGTCCTTGCACCGATGCGGCCAGCGGCGTGGCGCCGGCCGGCAAAGCCGGTGCCGGATCGAAGCCAGGCAACTCCCGCCAATGGCGTGCGGCCCCGGGATTGAGCGCCGAGGTCAGTTCCTCACCCAGTACCGCTCCCAGCGCCGCTTCCAGGCCATCGGCGACGGTGAGCGAGTCGATCATCGGCGGCCAACGCTCGCCGTCCTTTACCGCCAGGATTTCATTCAGCGCCTGTGTCTCGGCCGCGAGCCGGGCACGTGCCGAATCGGCTGTGGCCTGCTGGTCGCGCGCCGATGCCAACGCCGTGGCCGTCGCCGCGCGTGCCTGTTCCGCCTGTTCGACCGCTGTTCGGGCGGACGTCAGGGCGGCTTCAGCCTCGGCCGCGTCCTGGGTTGCGCGCGCGACGATGGCCGGATCGACCTGCTGTGCGGCGACCCGCTCGCGTTCTTGGCTGACATTGCGAAATTGCTCGTTCAGCCGGTTCGACCGGTGCTCCGCCTGCGCCAGAAGCTGCGCCGCCGCCTGGGCCCGCGCATTCGCCTCGGCCGCAGCCTCGGTCGCGCGGTTGGCCTCGGCTTCCGCCACCCGGACGGCGTCGGCCGCGGCGATGGCTGCCGCTTCCGCCGCCGCGGCGCGTTCGTCGTGCCCGGCGTCGGCCTCGGTCAGCGTGATCTCCTCGGTTGCCAGCCGTTCATCGGCCGCCACCGCATCACGCTGCAACTGCTCGGCGTGGACCAGGTCCTGCCGAAGCTGTCCGATGCGCCGTTGAGCCTCGCCCAAAGCGACGCGGGCTTGCTGTTCCTCACCGGCGATCTGCTCCTGCGACACGCGATGGCGTTCCAGGATCGTGCGGGCATTCGCTTCGGTTTCGCGCAGCGGGGGCAGGGCGGCGGCGGCCTCTGCCGCTTGCGTCGTTGCAGCGGTGGCGGCATCCGTCGCCGCTGCAACCGCCGCTTCCGCATCGTGCAACGCGGCCGCCGCCTGATCTCGGATCAACGCCACCCGAGCGCGCTGCAGAGACAGCAACTCAGCCTCCGCCGCTCGTATGGCGCCGGAGATGTTCCGGTAGCGGCTGGCCTGGCGCGCCTGGCGCTTGAGGTTACCGAGCTGGCTTTCGAGCTGGGCGCGCAGATCCTCGGCGCGGGCAAGATTGGCTTCCGCGGCGCGCAGTTTCAGCTCCGCTTCATGCCGCCTGGCATGCAGGCCGGTGATGTTGGCGGCTTCTTCCAGCACGGCGCGGCGATCTTCGGGTTTGGCGCCGACCAGGGCACCGACGCGACCCTGGCTGACCATCGCGGAGGCGCGCGAACCGGAAGCCAGATCGGCGAACAGCGTCTGCACGTCGCGGGCGCGTGCTTCCTTGCCATTGATGCGATACGCGGACCCACTGCCGCGTTCGATGCGCCGGACGATTTCCAGTTCCGGCTGCTCATGGAACGGCGGTGGGGCGCGGCCGACCGCCTCATCGAGGAACAGCGTCACTTCCGCGATGTTTCGCGACGCCCGGCCGGCGGTCCCGGCGAAGATGACGTCCTCCATCTCGCCGCCGCGCAGGTTTCGGGCGCTGCTTTCGCCCATCGCCCAGCGCAGCGCCTCGACGACATTGGACTTACCGCACCCGTTGGGTCCGACAATTCCGGTCAGTCCAGGCAGGATCTCCACACTCGTCGGTTCGGCGAAACTCTTGAACCCAGCAATGCGAAGACGGCGAAAACTGACCGGCAATGGCTACTCCTGTGGGTGTTACGAGGGGATCAGTTTTCGAAACGCGTCGTACCCCATCTCACCTGCGTACTTCTGGCCGTTGATCACAAAGCTCGGAGTCGAGTCGATCTTCCATTGGTCGGTGTCGGCCTTCTGCTGCTGGACGATCCAGTCGCGCAGGCCGGTGTCGCCGAGTGCCTTGTCGAAGGTTTGGCGGCTCATGCCGGCGAGACCTGCGGTTTTCCACAGCTCCTCGGTCGGGTCATTGTTGCGGCCGAACGCCCAGCGGTTCTGGCCGAGGAACAGCGCGTTGATGAACGGCTCATACCGGTCGACCGGCAGGTAGCGCGCGACCATGGAGGCAGTCAGTGCGACCTGGTCGAGCGGGTAGTCGTGGAACACCCATTTGACCTCACCGGTGTCGATCAGGTTTTTCTTCACCTCGGGGAAGGTTTCCAGCGCGAACGCCGCGCAGTGGGTGCAGGTGAGGGAGAAATACTCGCCGACCGTCACCTTGGCGTCGGGCTTGCCGATGAAGCGTTCGGCGCGGGGGCTGTCGTCGGCGCGTGCGGGGGCGATGCCGGCCGCGAGGGCAAAACCGGCTGGCACAACAGTTAGTATGGAACGGCGAGAAATCGTCATGGAAACCTCTATATCTGGTACTACAGCTTCTTCGAGAGTCGTGTCGAGTGTTTGCTTCGGCCCATCACCACCCGGCCCAGGGCGGCCAGGGCGGACTTCAGTTCACCGTCGGGCAGGTGGGCAACCGCGGCTTCGGCCTCCAGGATCGCTTCTGGTGGCGAAGGGCGGATCGGCGGGGGTTTACGCGGCATTCCGGCCTGGGTGAACTTCAGCGTGTGGACTGGTTGACCCCCCAGATGCGTGTTGATCCGGTTGATCACCTCAATCCCCATGTAGTGCAGGTCCATCGCTGCCGGGCCGGCGCAGGCGATGGTCAGGACGCCTCGGTCGAGTCGGCGTGGCATGGTCATCGATGCGACCTTGGGGCCGACAATGATCTCCCAGTCCGCGACGATCTGCGCCGACGCTGGATTGTGTTTCCGGAATGTTTGCCGCGTCACGGTTGGCACAAGGCTGCCCAGGGGGCGCGGGCCGTAGACGAAACGGGTCTGTCCGGCCATACCCGTATGCGTGTCGTCGTCCGCCATCGCCCCTAACCCTTCCGCAGCTGATCTGTTGCGTTGGTACGACCGCCACCGGCGACGGCTGCCGTGGCGAGCGGAGCCCGGCGAGACCCCTGACCCGTATCGCGTCTGGCTGAGCGAGATCATGCTGCAGCAGACGACCGTCACCGCAGTCATACCTTACTATGAGCGGTTCGTAAGCCGCTTCCCGACAGTCCAGGCGCTGGCCGCCGCGCCGCTGGACGTTGTGCTGTCGGCGTGGGCGGGCCTTGGATACTACGCTCGTGCGCGGAATTTGCATGCCTGTGCCCAGGTGGTGGCAGCGTCAGGTGGATTTCCGGCCGATCTGGCGGGATTGCAGGCGCTGCCGGGGATCGGCGCGTATACCGCCGCCGCGATCGGCGCGATCGCGTTCGGTCTTCCCGCGGTGCCGGTGGATGGCAATGTGGAGCGGGTGGCCGCCCGCCTGTTCGCGATCGAGCAACCCATGCCGGCGGCCAAACCCGCGATCCGCGAGGCCGCCGCCCAGCTCGGTGCCGACCCCGCCGCGCGGGCGCGTCCGAGTGATTTCGCGCAGGCGCTGTTCGATTTGGGCGCTTCGATTTGTACCCCGGCCGCGCCTGGCTGCGCGCTGTGCCCTTGGATCGTGTCGTGTGCCGCAAGGCGGCTGGGCATCCAGGCTTCCTTGCCGCGCAAGGCGCCGAAAAAGGTTCGGCCGGTGCGCTACGGTGTGCATTTTTGGCTGACCGACGATCGGCAGACGGTGCTGCTGCGGACCCGGCCCTACAAAGGTCTGCTGGGTGGGATGACCGAACTGCCCGGTACACCATGGCGTGAGATGCCATGGACCGTCGCCGAAGCGCTGACCGTCGCCCCGATGCAATTGGACTGGCGGGGAGCTGGCCAGGTGCGTCACGGGTTCACCCATTTCGAGCTGATCATCGATGTCCTCGCCGGCCATGTGCCGCGGATCGACGTTCCCGAGGGGTTCGCTCTCGGGCTGGACGCTCTGGACGATGCGGCGCTGCCATCGGTCATGCGCAAATGCGTACGGATTGCCGGCAACGGGAAGGCTTGATAAATCCAGGGCATCTTGAGGGAGAGCGGATATGAAAACGCGCGCGGCAGTGGCTCGCAAGGCCGGCGACAAGCTCAGTCTGGAGACGGTCGATCTGGACGGTCCGCGGGCAGGCGAGGTGCTGGTCGAGATCAAGGCCACCGGGATCTGCCATACCGACGAATACACCCTGTCCGGTGCCGACCCGGAGGGGTTGTTCCCGGCCATTCTGGGCCATGAGGGCGCCGGTATCGTGGTGGACGTGGGTCCGAACGTCACCAGCCTGAAGAAGGGCGACCACGTTATTCCGCTGTACACGCCGGAATGCCGGCAGTGCGAATATTGCCTGTCCCGTAAGACCAATTTGTGCGTGGCGATACGAGCGACGCAGGGCAAGGGGGTGATGCCGGATGGCAGCAGCCGGTTTTCCTCGGGCGGGGAGCCGATCTTCCACTACATGGGCACCTCGACTTTCGCGAATTTCACCGTGCTGCCGGAGATCGCTCTGGCCAAGATCCGGCCGGACGCGCCGTTCGACAAGGTCTGCTACATCGGCTGCGGCGTCACCACGGGCATCGGCGCGGTGATGAACACCGCGAAGGCGGAGGTCGGCTGTCGTGCCGTCGTGTTCGGGCTGGGCGGGATCGGGCTGAACGTGATCCAGGGCCTGCGCATGGTCGGCGCGGAGCAGATCGTGGGCGTCGACCTGAATCCCGGGCGCAAGGCGATGGCCGAGAAATTCGGCATGACCGATTTCGTCAATCCGTCTGAGGTGCAGGGCGATCTGGTGCCGTATCTGGTCGATCTGACGAAAGGCGGGGCCGATTACACGTTTGAATGCATCGGCAGCACCAAGGTGATGCGCCAGGCGCTGGAATGCGCGCATCGTGGCTGGGGCAAATCGATCGTCATCGGCGTGGCCGGGGCAGGGCAGGAGATCTCGACCCGGCCGTTCCAGTTGGTGACGGGTCGGATATGGATGGGCACAGCGTTTGGTGGCGCACGCGGGCGCACCGACGTGCCGCGGATCGTGGACTGGTATATGGACGGCAAGATCAACATCGACGACCTGATCACCCATGTCCTGCCGTTCGAGCAGATCAACGAGGGCTTCGGCCTGATGCGGCGAGGGGAGTCGATCCGTTCGGTTGTGGTCTACTGACAAACACCGGCGTTGCACCGGTCGCGGCGACCCCATATGGATGGACCACCATCGTTTTGAAGAGAATGCCGTCCTATGGATGAACCGATCCAACTGACCCGCCTGCCGTCTGGCCTCACCGTCGTCACGGAACGCATGGATCGCGTCGAGACTGTCTCGATCGGCGCCTATGTCGCTACGGGATCGCGCAATGAGTCAGAGGAGGAGAACGGCGTCTCGCACTTCCTTGAACACATGGCGTTCAAGGGAACGGCGTCGCGCAGTGCCGCGGCCATCGCCGAAGAGGTTGAGGCCGTCGGCGGCCATATCAACGCCTACACCGCACGTGAGCAGACCGCCTACTACGTCAAGATGTTGAAAGAAGACACCGCGCTGGGGTTCGATATCATCGGCGACATCCTGACCCACTCGGTCTTCGAACCGGAGGAACTGGAACGCGAGCGCGGCGTCATCCTGCAGGAAATTGGCCAGGCGAACGATACGCCTGACGACATCATCTTCGACCATTTCCAGACCACGGCGTACCCGAACCAGTCACTGGGGCGGACCGTGCTGGGTTCGGAAGAGGCGATCCGGAACATGCCGCGGTCGGTGCTGACCGGGTACATGGGCCGGAATTATACCAACAGCAATGTCGTGGTCGCCGCGACCGGCAAGCTGCGGCATGAGCAGATCCTGGATCTGGTGCAAAAACATTTTGGCGATCTGCCGGGCAGTTCGCCGCCTCGGTTCGACGACGCGACGTATAAGGGCGGGGAATTCCGCGAGGAACGTGACCTCGACCAGGTGCACGTGGTCCTGGGCTTTCCCTCGGTCGGCTATGGCGATCCGGATTATTATCCGACGGTGTTGCTGTCCACACTGCTGGGCGGCGGGATGTCTTCGCGGCTGTTCCAGGAAATCCGCGAAAAGCGAGGACTGGTGTATTCGATCTACTCGTTCGCGGCGCCGTTCAAGGATGGCGGGTTGTTCGGCATCTACGCCGGCACCGGCGAAAGCGAGGCGGCGGAACTAATGCCGGTGATGCTGGCCGAACTGGGCAAGGTCCAGGCGCACATCACGGAGCCGGAACTCAGTCGGGCGCGGGCGCAGCTGAAGGCGAGCCTGCTGATGTCGCAGGAAAGCACGGGCAGCCGGTGCGAGCAGTTGGCTCGGCAGATCCAGACGTTCGGGCGGGTTATTCCGACCGCGGAAGTGCTTGGCAAGATCAACGCAGTGACGGAGGCGGACATTCGCCGCGCGGCGGTCCGGCATTTCCGTGCAGCACCGACGTTGGCGACCGTCGGGCCGTCTGCTCAGGTGCCGACGCTGGCGAATATCGTGGAGACGTTGGCGGCTTAGGGCGAGGGACGGCGGGCCTTTTCGGCAGCTATCCGCTGACGGAATATGCCCGCCGTGAAGCGTCAAGAATGTCTTCGAGCCGGCCGGGCGGCTTTTCAGAAGGCACGCGCCCGCTCTTTTTCGATGGCGCGGCGGAGCCGATCCTTACGCACGGGTTCCGTCACGA
>JAQGHW010000287.1 GCA_028291505.1 Rhodopila sp.
TCGTGCTGTCGGGGATCACGGCTTGGCTCGGCATCAGCAACCTCTCGTCGCTGAACACAACAATGGAGGATCTGGTGGCAGGCCCGGTCCAGCGTATCCAGCTCGCGCAGGAGCTGAGTAGCGACCTGCTGCTGGTGATCCGGGCTGAAAAGAATCTGATAATCGCGGGGAGCAACACCGAAGAGAGGGCTCGCTACGATCAAGAGATCGTCAAGCTACGTGACTTGTATGCCGTACGGTTGGAAAAGATCGATGCGATAGCCACCGTGGAAGGTAAGAAACGGTTGGCCGCGCTGCGTGTCACCCGGCAGCAATGGATCGAGATCAACGATAAAATTCGCAACGGGATGCGTGACAATCAGGTCGCGGAGGCGATCGCGCTCTCGACCGGTCCCGGCCGGCAACTCATCGCCGAACAGGAGAAGCAGATCGGTGAATATCTTGAGCTGCAACAAAAATTCATGGCCGAGGCCAAAGGCGCTGCTTCTGAGCAATTCGAGAGAACCCGTCTGCTGTTGATTGCCGTGACCTCGATTAGCCTGCTGATCGGCGTCGGTGCCGCGACCTGGATAGCGATGTCCATCAGCCGTGGGCTTGCAAAGGCCGGTGCGCTCGCCAATGCCGTCGCCATCGGTGACCTCGGTCAGCAGGTCGTGGTGACGAGTAACGATGAGATCAAGGATTTGGTCGATGCCCTGAATGCCATGACAACGAACCTGCGCGCGACTGCGAAAACCGCCGACGCGATCGCCGACGGCGACCTGACGGCGGAGGCCAACCGCCTGTCCGACAAGGATACGCTCGGCATTGCCCTGGAGCGTATGGTGGAGAAGTTGTGGATGGTCGTGGCGGACGCCTCCGGTGCAGCGGGCAACGTGTCGTCCGGCAGCCAGGAGTTGTCGGCAACGTCGCAGCAGATGGCACAAGGCGCGACGGAGCAAGCTTCCGCGGCAGAAGAAGCGTCGGCCTCGATGGAGCAGATGGCCGCCAACATCAAGCAGAACGCGGACAATGCGGCACAGACCGAGAAGATTGCCCGGCAGTCTTCGGTGGACGCGCAACGAAGTGGCGAAGCGGTCAGCCGAGCTGTCGTGGCGATGCAGACGATTGCCGAGAAGATCACCATCGTGCAGGAAATTGCCCGGCAGACCGATCTGCTGGCGCTGAACGCGGCTGTCGAGGCGGCGCGGGCGGGCCAGCACGGCAAGGGCTTCGCGGTCGTCGCTTCGGAAGTTCGCAAACTCGCCGAACGCAGCCAGACGGCGGCGGCGGAGATCGGCACGGTATCCACACAGACGGTGAAGGCGGCGCAGGAGGCGGGCGAAATGCTGAGCCGGCTGGTGCCGGACATCAAGAAGACAGCGGACCTGGTGACGGAGATCACCGCGTCATGCCGCGAACAGGATATCGGGGCCGATCAGATCAACCAGGCGATTCAGCAACTCGACAAGGTGACGCAGCAGAACGCGGCCGCTTCCGAACAGATGTCGGCGACCAGCGAGGAACTGGCGGCGCAGGCTGAACAGCTGCAGTCCAGCATCGCGTATTTTCGGCTTGAGACGAGTGCGGTTGCGGTACCCCAACGGGCAGGCGCTGGTCCGCGCCGTACCGGTCAGCCGATTGTAATTTCCCGGCCGGCAAAGATCGTGTCCCGACCAGTGCTGGCGCGTAAGGTTCACGACAAGAGCAAGTCGAACGGCTTCGCGCTCAACCTGACCAGCGGCGGCGCCGATCAGCGCGACGCCGAGTTCGAGCGGATGTAGCGAAATGCATCAGGTGCCGGTCGCCAATTATCGTATCCAGTCGCCGCCCGGCGCCTCGCCGTATTGTGGCCTGATCCACAGTGCCATTTCCCTGGAGTAATGATAACGATGCGTATCACGGTGAAGTTGAAACTGGGCCTGGCCTTCGCCGGCGTCATTGTTCTGTCGGGCATCACGGCGTGGCTTGGTGTCAGCAACCTGTCGTCGCTGAATGCGACGCTCGACAGCGTGCTGCACGGGCCGGCACAGCGGCTGTCGCTATCGCAAGATCTATCCGAAGAACTTTTGACGATCGTTCGGGCGGAGAAGAACCTCAACCTGTCGGATACGAAGGAAGAGGCGGATAGCTTCGAGGCGGAAATCCGCAAGCTGCGACAGGATTTCGCGGCACGTCTGGAGAAGGCCGAAGCCCGTGCCAGCGTGGAAGGCAAACCGTACTGGACAGCCGCCCGTACCTTCGCGCAACAGTATGAGGCGATACAAGACAAGATCATCGATGCGATCCATCATGACGCCCGCCCCGAGGCGCGGGCGCTGTCGATGGGACAGGCAAGACCACTGGTCACCCAGGCGCGGGCGGCGCTTCTGAAGATCGTCGAATTGAACCGCGGCCGCTTCATCGAGGCGGAAGCCAACGCCCAGCACGAGTACGAGAGTGCGCGGACACTTTTGGTCTCCGTTGTTGTGGTTTCGATGCTGCTTGCGGCAATGACCGGTTTTTGGATCGCGCTTGGCATTAGCCGCGGGCTGACGCGCGCGATCGGGCTGGCGAATGCGGTCGCCATCGGCGATCTCAATCATCAGGTGGTGGTCAAGAGCAACGACGAGATCAAGGATATGGTCGACGCGCTCAATCAGATGACCGCCAATCTGCGGGCGACGGTCGATATTGCCGATGGGATCGCCGGCGGCGATTTCAGCCACGAGGTTCGGCGACTGTCGGACAAAGATACCCTCGGCATCGCGCTGGAACGGATGACCGCAAATTTGCGCACCACCGCAAGCGTCGCGGACTCGATCGCCGATGGTGACCTGACGACCGAAGCGAGGCGCCTGTCCGACAAGGATTCACTGGGCATCGCCCTGGAGCGCATGCTGGACAAGCTGCGGACGGTGGTCACCGAAGCCTCGAGCGCATCCGACAACGTTTCGTCCGGTAGCCAGCAGTTGTCGGCGAGTTCGGAGGAACTGTCGCAGGGGGCGACGGAGCAGGCTTCGGCGGCGGAAGAGGCCTCGGCTTCGATGGAGCAGATGGCGGCGAATATCAAGCAGAATGCGGACAATGCGGCGCAGACCGAGAAGATTGCGCGGCAGTCCTCGGTGGATGCGCAGAAAAGCGGTGAGGCGGTCAGCCGAGCTGTCGTGGCGATGCAGACGATCGCGGAGAAGATCACCATCGTGCAGGAGATCGCGCGGCAGACCGATCTGCTGGCGCTGAACGCGGCTGTCGAGGCGGCGCGGGCGGGCCAGCACGGCAAGGGCTTCGCGGTGGTTGCCTCGGAGGTCCGCAAGCTCGCCGAACGCAGCCAGACGGCGGCGGCGGAGATCGGGACGGTTTCCACGTTGACGGTGAAGGCGGCGCAGGAGGCGGGCGAAATGCTGAGCCGGCTGGTGCCGGACATCAAGAAGACAGCCGACCTGGTGACCGAGATCAGTGCGTCGTGCCGCGAGCAGGATATCGGGGCGGATCAGATCAACCAGGCGATTCAGCAGCTCGACAAGGTGACGCAGCAGAACGCGAGCGCTTCGGAACAGATGTCGGCGACCAGTGAAGAGTTGGCGGCGCAGGCTGAACAGCTGCAGTCCAGCATTGCGTATTTCCGGCTTGAGGCAAATCCGCCGCCGGCCGCGGTGGTGCAGCGGGTGACCCTGACGTCCCGCCGGCCCGCGCAACAGGTCAGCCTGGCCAAGCAGGCAAAAGCCAGGGCGGTGGCGCCGCGGATTCAGGGCAAGGCAAACGGCTTCGCGCTCAATCTCACCAGCGGGGGTGCCGATCAGCGCGACGCCGAATTTGAGCGGATGTAGATCGATGGACGCGACAAAGACCGACACCCAGTTCGTCACCCTCGGGATCGACCGGGAGATATTCGCGGTCCCGGTCGAGATGGTGCTGGAGATCCTCGACATGAGGGAGGTGTTCCGGGTACCCGACGCGCCGGCGCATCTCGCCGGGCTGATCGATGTCCGCGGCCGAAGTGTTCCGGTGATCGACCTTCGGGTGAAACTCGGGCTGCCCGCGGCGGCGGTGACCGAAACCACGCGCATCATGGTGCTGGAAGTGCCGGTGGACGGCAGGCAACTCGTGCTTGGACTGATCGCGGACCGGGTGTTCGAGGTGGCGCCGCTCGACGATGGCAAGATGGAGCCACCGCCGGACATCGGCACCAGATGGCGCTGCGACTACATCCGCGGAGTTGGCCGCCGGGGCGACAGCTTTGTCGTCGTGTTCGATCTGGAGCGCCTGTTCATGTCCGACGAGCCGGCCTTCCTGGCGGTGTCGGACCGCGGGCCGATGCTCAACCCCAGTTAATCGATCTTCCTTTGGGAGTATTTCAGCTATGCGGTTTACGATCAAAACGAAGCTTGGTCTGGCTTTCGCCGCGGTCATTGCGCTGTCAGGGGCGACCGCCTGGCTTGGGGTCAGCAATCTTGCGTCGATGAACGACACCATGGAACGGCTTCTGGCCGGCCCGGTCGAACGTATCCAGGCGGTGGAAGATCTGCATATCACATTGCTGCTGACGATCCGGGCGGAGAAAAATCTCTTGCTGGCCGGCGGCAATATCGAGGGCAGGACCCGCTATGACGCGGAACTTCTGAAGCAGCGCGAGTCGTTCGGGACGCGGCTCGACAAGCTTGAGGCAATCGCCACCGTGGAAGGCAAGAAGCGCCTCGGCTTGCTTCGTGTCACGCGGCAGCAATGGATCGAAGTGAGCGACAAGATCCGCGGGCTGGCGCGCGACGATCAGGCCGTGGACGCAATCGCGATGTCCACCGGACGTGGCCGGGAACTGGTTGCGGAGCAGGAGAAGGAGATCCAGAACTACTTTGATCTGCAGCAGGAGTTTATGGCGCAATCCAGGGAGACGGCGGCCCGCCAGTATGAGAACACCCGCCTGCTGCTGATCGCCGCCACGATGGTTGCGCTTGTGGTTGGTTCCGGTGCGGCGTTCTGGATGGCATTTTCCATCAGCCGCGGTCTCGGCCGGGCGGGTGCGCTGGCCCAGGCTGTCGCCAGCGGGGACCTGACGCAGACCGCCGATATCGTGTCGCAGGACGAGATCGGCGATCTCGTGGGCCACATCAACACGATGGTCGAGAAGCTTCGCGACGTCGTAACGGAAGCATCGAGCGCGGCCGAGAACGTTTCATCCGGCAGCCAGGAATTGTCGGCGAGCTCGGAGCAGTTGGCGGAGGGCGCGACGGAGCAGGCTTCAGCGGCGGAACAAGCGTCGGCCTCGATGGAGCAGATGGCGGCGAACATCAAGCAGAACGCGGACAACGCGACACAGACCGAGAAGATAGCCCGGCAGTCCTCCTCGGATGCGCAAAAAAGCGGTGAAGCGGTCAACCAGGCCGTGCAGGCGATGCAGACGATCGCGGAGAAGATCACCATCGTGCAGGAGATCGCGCGGCAGACCGACCTGCTGGCGCTGAACGCGGCGGTTGAGGCGGCGCGGGCTGGGGAGCACGGCAAGGGCTTCGCGGTGGTTGCCTCCGAGGTTCGCAAGCTTGCCGAACGCAGCCAGACCGCGGCGGCGGAGATCGCGACGGTGTCCACGTTGACGGTGAAGGCGGCGCAGGAGGCGGGCGAGATGCTGGGTCGATTGGTGCCGGACATCAAGAAGACGGCGGACCTGGTGACCGAGATCAGTGCGTCATGCCGCGAGCAGGATATCGGGGCCGACCAGATCAACCAGGCGATCCAGCAGCTGGACAAGGTGACGCAGCAGAACGCAAGCGCGTCCGAACAGATGTCGGCGACCAGTGAGGAGTTGGCGGCGCAGGCTGAGCAGCTGCAGTCCAGCATTGCGTATTTCCGTATCGAAACGCATGCGGCCGTTGCCTTTGTGCAACAACGGGTTGCGCCCGCCGCTCGGCGGCCCGCCCCGTCTATTACCTTACCGAAACAGGCTAAGGCGCGGCCGGTGCCGCTGCGTAGCCGGCATAACAAGAGCAAGGCAAACGGCTTCGCGCTCAATCTGACCAGCGGCGGCGCCGATCAGCGCGATGCCGAGTTCGAGCGGATGTGAAACGGAAAGGCCGACCCTTGGAACAGCTGGCGCCGATGCTTCCTGACAGTTCGGATCACCTGACCCAGCGCAACTTCCAGCGGCTGGCGTCCTATATCGAGAACTATAGCGGCATCAAGATGCCGCCCACGAAGATGACGATGATCGAAGGCCGTCTTCGCAAGCGGGTCCGGGCGACCGGTATGGGGAGCCTGAAGCTATATTGCGACTATCTGTTCGAACAGAATGGTCTCGCAACGGAAGCGATCGATCTGATCAACGTCGTTACCACCAACAAGACCGAGTTCTTTCGGGAGCCGGAGCATTTCCGGTTCCTGACCGAACAGGCCGTGCCGCAACTTATGTCACGCGGTGGCGCACGGCGGCCACTGAAGATCTGGAGCGCGGCGTGCTCCAGCGGTGCCGAACCGTATACGGTTGCGATGGTTCTTGCCGATCTCGCGCAGCAGGTCGCCGGGCTGCGGTATGCCATCACGGCGACGGACATCTGCACCGAGGTGCTGGCAACCGCGGTGGCGGGTATCTATCCGGAGGCGATGATCAAGCCGGTGCCGCCTGAGTTGCGACGCCGCTACCTTCTGCGGTCCAAAGTTCGCGCCCGCCAGCAGGTACGGATCGTGCCGGAGCTGCGCGCCACGACCCAGTTCGCTCGGGTCAACCTGATGGAGACACCCTACCAGGTCGACAAGGAAATGGATATCATCTTTCTCCGTAACATTCTTATCTACTTCGACAAGGAAACCCAACAAGCCGTGCTGCAACGCCTGTGCGAACATCTGCGGGTCGGCGGTTTCCTGTTCCTGGGGCACTCCGAAACGCTCTCCGGGTTTCAACTGCCGTTGCAGACGGTGGGGCCCACTGTTTTCCGCCGCCTGTAGGTGCGTCCATGACCCAGAAAATCCGCGTGCTCATCGTCGATGATTCTGCCTCGGTCCGTCAGACGATGACGAAGATCCTCAACTCCGATCCGGAGATCGAAGTGATCGGCGCTGCGTCGGATCCGTTTGTCGCGGCACGCCGGATCCAGGAGGAGGTTCCCGACGTCATCACGCTGGATGTCGAGATGCCGCGGATGGATGGTATCACCTTCCTGCGCAAACTGATGGCGCAGCACCCATTGCCGGTCGTGATGTGTTCGTCGTTGACCGAGGACGGATCGGCGACGCTGATGCAGGCGCTGGAGGCGGGCGCGGTGGATGTCATCCTTAAACCCCGGATGGACGTGCCGCATTTCCTGGAGGAAGCGAGCATCCGGATCTGCGATGCGGTAAAGGGTGCCGCCAGGGCGCGTCTGAAGCGCATTCCCGGCAAGCGGCCGGACGATGGCGGCGGGCCGCGTGCGCCGGAGCAGAAACTGACCGCGGACGTCATCATGCCGGCACCGATCGCCGGCCAGGCGATGGCCCGCACAACCGAAACGGTCGTCTGCATCGGGGCCTCCACCGGGGGAACCGAATCATTGCGGGTCGTGCTGGAAGCGTTGCCGGCGGATTGCCCCGGCATCGCCATCGTTCAGCACATGCCGGAAAAATTCACCCAGGCGTTTGCCCGCCGCCTCGACAGCCTGTGTCCCATGGAGGTGAAGGAGGCCGTGGATGGCGACACGGTGCTGCGCGGCCGGGTGCTGATCGCGCCGGGAAACCACCACATGCTGCTGCAACGAAGTGGCGCCCGGTATTACGTTTCGATCAAGGACGGACAACTCGTTTCGCGGCATCGGCCCTCGGTCGACGTGCTGTTCCGTTCGGCGGCACGCTTCGCGGGACCGAATGCACTCGGGATCATCATGACGGGCATGGGGGATGACGGCGCGCGCGGCCTGGGCGAGATGAAAAGCGCGGGCGCCCACACGATCGCCCAGGATGAGGCGACGTCGGTGGTGTTTGGCATGCCGAAGGAAGCCATCGCGCGCGGCGCGGTCGACAAGATCATGCCGCTGGATCATCTGGCCGGCGAAATCATCCGGGCGGGAAGACGTTGAACGCATCGGAAGGCGTGCTGGTCCGACCGCAGGCGCCCCTGCGACAGGTGTCGATCATGCAGGGCGATATCCACTGCCGCGCGGAACCGAGAATCCTGCTGACGGTTCTAGGCTCCTGCGTCGCCGTGTGTCTTTGGGACCGGGCGCTGGGCATTGGCGGGATGAATCATTTTGTGCTGCCGAGCGATCCGCGCGGCGAAAAGAACCCGCGCTATGGCGACGTGGCGATCGACGAGCTGCAGGCTGGACTTTTGCGCCTCGGCTGCAGAGTTGCCGACCTACAGGCGAAAGTCTTTGGGGGCGCGGCTGTGCTGGCGTCGGCCGGCCGGGAGTCGGTGGGGACAAGCAACGTCCGGCTTGCCCTGGCGCGGCTGCAAGATCTTCGCATTCCTGTGACGGCGCAGCGGACGGGCGGCACGCTAGGCCAGCAGATCAGGTTCAATACCGGGACTGGGGAAGTTTTTTTCCGGCACATTCCGCAGGGGACGTTCAGCCCCCTTGCGGCGGACGGACTGCACGGCTGATCGCGGCGATCGGTGATTCATGCGCTGACTCTTTGTTTGATCGCATGATTCACACGCTTTGTGCGGACAGCGCGTCCTGCGGACGACGAACGTTCCCCTCGCGTTTCGTCAGCTTGGCTGACGCCAACGAAACGCTGGCCGCCCAGCGTGATCATGCGCTAAAATAGCATGTCTTCGAGATCGGGTTTCGCCGCCGCTGCAGCCACCGCCGGGAACGTTGCACTGCCGGATCGCCCGAGAATACGATCATGG
>JAQGHW010000301.1 GCA_028291505.1 Rhodopila sp.
CCACCGAGACGGCCATGGTGGTCTTGTCGCGCAGCAGCCGTTGCCCGACGGATTTCCAATAGCCCGGGGCAGGGGCGGCAGGCGCGTCCGCTCGGGAGACAAGCTGGGTGGCCAGCATGACATCGGACATGTCGGTATCCTCGTTCAACGGCGGATGCGAGGATCGATCGCCGCCTGGGCGATATCGACCAGCAGGTTGAGCAGGACGAAGAATGTCGCCAGCACCAGGATCGTTGCCTGCAGCACGGGGATGTCGCGGCGGAAGATGGCCAGGTTCAGCAGGTTGCCAGAGCCTGGCCAGTTGAACACTGTTTCCACCAGGATCGATCCGCCCAGCAGGTAGCCGAATTGCAGGCCCATCAGCGCCAGCACCGGCGGTGCGGCGTTTTTCGCGATGTGGCGGATGACCGGCCAGCGGGTGAGACCTTTCGCTGACAAGGCACCGACGAAATCCTGGCCGAGGATGTCCAGGACGGTCGCCCTGACCAGTCGTCCGATGACCCCCATCGGGATCAGCGACAACGTAATGACCGGCAGCACCAGGTATTGCAGCCGGTCGTACAGCGGCAGGGAGTCATCGCCCATGCCCTGCGCCGGCAGCCAGTCGTGCAGCACGGCGCACAGCAGCACCAGGACGATGGCGCACCAGTAGTGCGGCAGCGAGACGCCGACCGTGGCGATCGAGGAGAACAGCTTGTCCGGCCAGCGGCCGTGATACAGCGCGGAGACCATGCCGCACAGGATGCCCATCGAAAAACCGAGGGCGGCGCCCAGGATGGCCAGGACGAAGGTGTTTTCCAGGGCGACGACGAGCTGCCCCCAGACCGGCGTCGCATTGAAGACCGACAGCCCGAAGTCGCCCTGCACGGCCCGCATTAGCCACAGAAAATACTGCATATATAGTGGTTTATCGAAGCCGAATGCGGCTTTCATCTGCGCGATGACCTCGGGTGAGGCTTCGGGCGGCATCAGCATGTCGATCGGGTTGCCCGGCACGATATGCACCAGCCCGAAGACCACGAGGGAAACCCCGAGCAGGATTGGGATAGCCTGCAAGAGGCGGCGGATGGCGAAGAGAAGCATGCGGTCCGTTGTCTCCGTATGCTGAGGATTGGCCCGCGATGATTGCGGAAGCTTTGGACACACGCGTATGCTGCGATGCAGCAATGTGGACGAGTCCTAGCACAGTCGGGGACCCTGTCCAGGGCTTGTTGGACGATTTATGAGCGGTTGCATTGAATCCGTCACAGAATTAGCGTTTTGTTCATGTTGGGCTAAACCTTAGGCAACATGGAGCGAGCCATGCACAAAAGCGTCATCTACCCATCGGTTATCGAACGCGTTGAACAGCGGCGAGGTGGATTGAGGGTGTTTGACCGCCTTATTTCTAAGCGGACTGCCCATGTCGTGGTCGATCTGCAAAACGGCTTCATGGCGCCCGGCGCTGTCGCCGAGATCCCCGAAGCGCGGGAGATCGTCCCCACCGTCAACCGCATCAGCGAGGCGGTGCGAGATGCCGGCGGGCTGGTGGTCTATATTCAGAACACGCTGGATGAGGAGGCGATCCGGACCTGGTCGACCTATCTGGACCATTTCTGCTCCCCGTCACGCCGGCAGCGCATGATCGAGGCGTTTACGCCTGGCGCCGAAGGCCACGAGCTGTGGTCCGGCCTGGATGTGCGAGCGGAGGACCTGAAGGTGCGCAAGCGGCGCTTCGGCGCGTTCGTTCAGGGATCATCCGATCTGCACGCCATCCTGCAACGGCGCGGTGCGGATACGCTGATCATCACCGGAACCGCGTCCCAGGTCTGCTGCGAGTCGACCGCTCGGGATGCGATGATGCTGAACTACAAGGTGTTCTTCGTTGCCGACGGCAACGCGACGTTCACCGATGAGGAGCATAACGCGACCTTGTCGGCCATGGGGTACACCTTCTGCGACGTTATTGATTCGGCGGCTCTGATCGACCTGATCCGCCAGGACGTCGCGTTGGCGGTAGCCGTGGCATAGGCCTTGCAGGCGGCGGGCCGTAGTCACCAACACAAGGATACGGCATGACAGTCTCGAGGCGTGGCCTCCTCGCATCCGCGGCGGGGGCCGCCGCATTCCCGGGTATTCCGGGACACGCGGCCAGTCCGCAAGTCCTGCGGATCGGCATGACTGCCTCCGACCTGCCGACCACGCATGGCATTCCGAACAACGGCGGGGAGGGTTTCCGCTTCCTCGGTTATCCGGCCTACGATTCAGTGGTGAACTGGGATTTCACCCATACCGACAAACTGGCGGACATCGCGCCCGGCCTGTTCACCGCGTGGCGGATCGACGAGGGCAATCCGCTGCGTTGGATCTGCGATGTCCGGCAGGGTGTCAAATTCCATGATGGGTCGGACTTTACCGCTGATTCGGTGATCTTCAATTTCGGCCGGATATTCGACGACAAGTCCCCGCAATACGACGCGCCGGCGGCTCCTATCGTGCGGGCAACGGTGTCGATGATCGACAAGTATGAAAAAGCCGACGACAAGACGATCATCATCACGACCAAATACCCGTTCAGCTTCCTGCCGTACCTGCTGACCCGCATCCTGATCGTCAGCCCCGCACAATGGGAGGCAACCGGGAGGAACTGGGCGTCGTTTGGGAAGAATCCGGCGGGCACCGGTCCTTTCAAGATCACCAAGGTCGTGCTCGG
>JAQGHW010000306.1 GCA_028291505.1 Rhodopila sp.
CGCCCTGGCCGAGGAACTGGCGATACCGGAGGTGATCATTCCTCCCGCCCCGGGCGCCTTCTCCGCGTTGGGTCTGGTGGCGACTGACCTGAAGCGGGACTACGCGCGAACCCTGTATGCCGATCTGGAGCAGGTCGATCCTGCCAGGGTTGGCGACGCTTTCGCGGCGATGGAAGCGGCGGGCACTGCGATGCTGGAAGCGGCCGCCGTTCCGGCTTCGCGCCGGGCGCTGCTTCGGTCCGCGGACGTGCGGTATCGGCGACAGGCGTATGAGCTGACGCTACCGGTCGAGGATGGGCCAGTGACGCGGGCGACGCTGGAGCGGCTGGCGGCGTCATTTCATGAAAAGCACGAACAGACGTATGGGCACGCCAATCGCAATGAGGCGGTGCAACTGGTAAACCTGCGCCTGACGGCGGTTGGAAAGTTGGCGGACCTAAAGCTGGCCCAGCCGTTTGATCCGGACAGCGCGCGGGTGCGGCAGCGGGATGTGTGGTTCGCCGAGACCGGATTCGTGTCAGCCAACGTGCATTGGCGGAATGGGTTGATGGCGGGAACCGCGATCCACGGCCCGGCGATCATCGAGGCACTAGACTCCACGACGGTGGTGCCCCCAGGCTGGACCGGTCGGATCGATGAGCTCGGATACATTCGTTTGGTCCGCGACTGACATACGGTTGTATTGCGCGGATACGATTTGTTTACTTCGACCTGTCAAAACAGAAACGCCGGCGGGGAATTGTTCCCACCGGCGTACCTGACAGGAGCACACGATGCACGAACATCGAAGCCACCTGCGGAGGATAGTGGTGATCTTGATCATAAAAATCAAGATCATTCGCAAACCGAAGTAGGCGGTGGGCCGGTTCGCAGAAAATCGCGGGCCCGGTCCTTGCCTGTCATGGTGAGTGCGAAGCGGGGTAGGCGCCGGTTGGCTAAATGCCGCCGGACGCCTACCTTGTCGCACATGGAGGATGATCATGGACGCGCTTGACCTGATGCTGAGCCGGGAATCGGCGTTGAAGCTTGAATCGCCTGGCCCTTCGGCCGCCGAACTGGACCGTATTTTTGAGAGTGCCGTGCGGGCGCCGGACCACGGGCGGCTGCGGCCATGGCATTTTATCGTGATCAACGAGGGACAGCGGGCAGCGTTCGGCGGGGTGATCGCGGACGCGTTGCGGCGACGCGATCCGACAGCGTCCGACGCGGAGATGCAGCGGGAGCACGACAAGGCGTTCCGGGCGCCGGTAATCGTCGTGGTCGCGGCGAAGGTTCGCAAAGGGCACAAGATACCCGTGGTCGAGCAGATCGCGTCGGCCTCGGCGGCGGCTCAAACGATCATGTTGGCGGCGCCGGCGCTGGGTTACGGCGCGGTGTGGAAAACCGGCGCGCCAGCATACGATCCGACCGTAAAGACCGCCCTCGGACTGGCCGAGGACGACGACATCGTCGGGTTTCTGTATATCGGCACGCGGGCCGGCGGGTCGTCGCCCATCCCGCGGCCGGAAGCCCGCGATTTCGTTACGAACTGGGCGGGATAGCTACTCGCCGCCAAGCGGCTTCATGTTCCGCTCCACCGCTCGGCGCAGCAGCGCGGCGGAGCGGTAAACCCCGTGCACCATCTTGGAGTACGGCAGTACCAGGAAGAACGCCAGGATAAAGCCCAGGTGCACGGCCATCGCCAGCCCCATCGCCCCAGTGGTTCGGACTGCCAACAGGATCAGTCCGGTCAGGGCGATCATCGCGAGCATCATCAGCAGGGCGACCTCGCCGCCCAGCAGCCGGCGGACAGCAGGCATCGGATCGTCCACGAATTTCATCCCGAACAGGCCGACGGTGCCAATCAGCATCAGCACGCCGCCAACGGTGCCCAGCAGCACCGGCGCGCTGATGAACGGATAAGGCGCCGGCCAGCCGAGAAACGAGTGGTAGATGAAGCCGGTGGTCGTCGCGGCGAAGCATAGCAGGAAGCCGTAGAACATCGCGTGGTGCAGGTAACGCCGGCGCATCGAAAACGCCTCGGAGTTGTCGTTGCAGCCGTTACCGCCACCGCCGAGGTTCTTCAGCGTCAGCACGTCCCAAAGCGCGATAGCGACTGCCATCGGGCCAATTCTCTGGCGTGGGCCGGCGTCGCGCCAGAAGTTCCTGGCTCCCATCCAGAGTGCCACCAATGAAAAACCGAACGTAGCGATGCCCACCACCTGCATCGCCCACAGCGGAATGATGTCGTAGAACGATTCCGGGGTCGTACCATGGGCGCCGAAGAAATTGCCAGGTGAGTTCAGCAACATGCTGAGGATCAGCACCAACGCGATACCCAGCGCGGCGACTAGGGAGACAACGGTGCCGTTGCGGTTGAACATCGACGCCAGCGACCTGGGCCAGGCGTATTCAGCATAGCTCTCGGCGCGGACTTCCGCCAACGCCTTGGGGACGTTGATGCCCCATTCGTGTGGCGGCGCGTATTGACAGGCGTAGTAACAGCCTTTGCAGTTATGACATAGGTTGGCGAGATAGCTCAGGTCACCGGCCGAGAATTCCCGGCGCAGTTCCACCGCCGGAAAGACGGCGCAGAAACCCTCGCAGTAACGACACGCGTTGCAGACCTCCATTTCCCGCCGAGCATTGATGACGGCGTCAGTTTCTTGCACGGCGAGCTGCCTCCTGGCCTGCGATACGACCGAATACGGTGCCGATCGTCATTCCGAACCCGGCGAGGTAGCCCTTGCCGAGGATATTGCCTGACATGATTTCACCCGATGCGAACAGGTTGCCGGCGGGTTGGCCATTGTCCATCAGCACCTGCGCCTTGTCGTTCACCTTCACGCTGAGGTAGGTGAACGTGATGCCGGGACGCAGCGGGTAGCCATAGAACGGCGGCTTGTCCACGGACCGGGCCCAGTTGGTCTTGTTCGGGGTAAGGCCAGCCGTTGCGTTGCCATCCAGCTTCAGGTTGTCGAATACCTGACCGGCCCTCACCGACGCGTTGAACTGGTCGATGGTTTCGCGGATCTTCACCGGATCCAGCTTCATTTTGATCGCGAGTTCTTCCAGCGTGTCCGCCTTGATCGCTGGAAACACCGACGGCATGAACAGCGGGAAGGCCTTCGCGTCGCAGATCGAGTAAGCGATCTGGCCCGGCTGCTGGGCGATCAGGCGGCCCCAGATAGCATAGCGCTTGGGCCAGACATCTTCGCCCTCATCATAGAAGCGGTCGCCATTGCGGTTCACCACCACGCTATAGGGCACGCTGTCCAAACGGGTGGTGATGCCGCCGTCGAACTTTGGGGCGCGGGCATCCAGCGCGACGGCGTGGCACTGGGTGGGATCTCCAATCGCCTGCACGCCCTGGTCCAGCAGGTTCTTCAGGACCCGGCCGCGGTTGTAGGGCGTGCCTCGGATGACGAAGTTGTCGACCGCGTCTCCCCAGTATTCGCGCATCCACTCCAGGTTGGCCTGGAACCCGCCGGAGGACGCCACGACACAGCGGGCGTGGACGGTTTCCGGAAACCCCTTGTAGGTGATGTCAATGGATCGGACGGCGCCGTCCTCCATGTTCATCGAGATGACTTCTGTGTCGTAAAGGACCTCGATGCCGAGCCTCTCGGCGGTGAGGTAGTAGGCATTAACCAGCGCCTTGCCACCACCAAGGAAGAAGGCGTTGGTGCGTCCAAGGTTCAGCGTGCCGGTCAACGACGGCTGGAAGCGCACGCCGGCGTCCCTCATCCAGCCGAACACGCCGGAGGAAGCGCGGATGGTCATCCGGGCGAGCGCTTCGTCGGTGTTGCCGCCGGTGACCCGCAGCAGATCGTCCCAGTATTCGTCTTCCTTGTAGGCATCGGTCAGCACGGCGTTCGGCTGGTCGTGCATGGCCCGCAGGTTGCGCGTGTGACGGCTGTTGCCGCCGCGGAACGCCTTCGGGGCTGATTCGACCAGAAGCACGCTGGCACCCGCCTGTCGCGCGGTGATCGCGGCGCACAAGGCCGCGTTGCCGCCGCCCGCGACCAGCACGTCATAGGTCTTCGTCCGATCCGGCATCCGTTCCCTCCAGCGAGGGTCTTTCCTACGAACGGTTGCGGGATCGTGCAAGGCGTGCGAACTCCGCTCGGTTGCGAGATAGGAGAAGACCGAGATGGCGGAAGCCGCGGATGGGCGAGCCTGGCACGAGATCGTGCGGGACGTGCTGAAACGCCACGATGTGCGGCTGGTCACCTATGTGCCGGACAACGTGCTGCGGCCGTTGATCGAGGCCATCCACGCTGACCCGTTCTTCACGGCGTTCGCCTGCACCCGGGAGGAAGAGGCGCTGGGTATCAATGCCGGCGCCTGGATGGGCGGCGTGAAGGCGATCTTGCTGATGCAGACGTCCGGCTTTGCGACCTTGGCGAACGTGATTGCATCGTTGGCGGTGCCGTTCTCGATTCCGGTGTTGATGATGGTGTCGGAACGGGGAACCCTGGGCGAGTTCAACATCGGCCAGTCGCTGGTGGCCCGGACGATGCGGCCGGTGCTGGACTGCCTGGCGGTGGAATACCACACCATGACCCGGTTGGATGAAGTCGAATTCATCGTGGACCGGAGTATCGTGCAGGCCGTGGCGACGATGGCGCCAGTTTGCTTCATCCTGTCGCCACTGCTGACCGGCGGCAAGGTATTCGCGAAATAGGGGGCGTGGTCATGGCTGTTTTACTGAACCATCCGGTAAGCCGGGATCAGGCCAAAGTGATGAACCGTTTCGATATCACGAAGCGGATGGTCGGCCTGCTGCACCAGGATGAGGCCGTCATCGGCGGCATCGGCTACACGAATTTCGATCTTTGGGCCGCGTCCGAGGGCGCTGGCGGTCGCCGGCAGCAGAATTTCTACATGCTGGGAAGCATGGGACTGGCGGTGCCGATCGCGCTGGGGGTGGCAATCGCCCAGCCTTCCAGGAAGGTGTTCGCGCTGGAGGGCGACGGGTCGATCCTGATGCAGCTCGGGTCGCTGTCGACCGTCGCGGTTCGCCAGCAGAAGAACCTGTGCATCGTGGTCATGGATAACGGCGCCTATCAGATTACCGGCGGCCAGAAGACGTCGACCGAGCAGGGCGCGGACATCGTCGGAATCGCGCGGGCGTCAGGACTGACCCAGAGCGCCTG
>JAQGHW010000314.1 GCA_028291505.1 Rhodopila sp.
TTGTCGCTCAGCAGCTAAAGGGTTCCTCCTCAATCTGCGTGCACTTGCGGGTTTGCCAGTCCACCGAGGCAATCCCATTGATCAGCCATGAAAAGAATGACGCAATGGACGCCCGGTCCCGGCATTCAGGTCCTGGAAGCTGAGAACCCGAACGGGAACTGGATAGTGAGCGCCGTGGGATTGGGTTCCGGACGATGTCCGGACTTTGAGTCCCTATCGGCGTCTCGCCACAGTCCGCATGTGCGGCACCTGCAAAACTTGCCGGTCCAGGGGCTAACCGTCGCTCTCCGGGTCAAATTGAGTCGATGCCGTATCGAGAGATGAACCAGTCCAACACATGATGCGTTGGACCAGGGCTGGCGGCTTCGCCAAGCGATCGCGGACCGTCGGCAGGATTACTCAGGAGTGACCGCTATAGCTGGCGCCGCTCCCAATCGATGAAGCACACCGCGCGCCCGCTAGATGGGGCCGCCCGCCAACCACTGGGCACCACGGCGGTAGAGGGCCTCCACCTCCATTCCTGTCAGTCCTGGCATGTCACGCTTGACCGTGTAGCCGATACGGGTCTGTAGATAGGCAAGATGCCTGTAGCCTGCAGGGAACTGCTCGAGCAGCTGGTGGTCCAGGACCGGCACCGCACCCGGCGTCACCGGGTCGAGCCGGTCCTTTTCATAGATTGGCTGCCGCAGGACGATGCCCCAACGTCCGGCGCGTTTTTCCAGAAAGTCGTAGAACCGGCCTGTGCAGACGACATCGCACGGTACCCCATCGACCAGGCCGCGCTGCGAAATCGTCATCTTTGTCTGCGAGATCGCCCGGTCTCCAGCAAGATCAATGGAAGTTCCGCCAAGAAAATGCAGGATATTGACGCCTTTTGCCCACCCCTCCTTGCTGATCGCGATGAACTCGTCGCCGGTGCCCTGGGTCCAGGTTGCCATCATCCGGCCGTCGGGATGCCAGACTGTGCGGAAGCGCTCCCAGTCGCCGGCGTCGCGCCATACCACCCAGTTTTCGAGAAGCTCACGGATCTGCCTACGGTCGGCGACTTCGCTACCACCCAACGGCGCAATGGCCTGGGCTGGATTTCCGTCCATCTACGCTCTCCAGAACATAATTGAAAACCAGTTCTCAACTATGCACAGACGATGCTTGGCGCGTCAACGCTGTATTGCCCAGACCCGTTAGTCGACCGCCATTTGTTGACGAATCGCGTCGACCGCGCGCAGCAACGCCTCCGCCACTCGATCACGCAGCACGTCATCGAAGCGCACCGACGGGATTGCGACGTTAACTGAGCCGAGCACATCGCCGGTAGACGAGAGCACCGGACGCGCCATGCCGGTGATGCCCGGCGTCCACTCATTGAATGAGTATGCGATGCCGTCAGCCCGAATTTTGCGCAGCTGCGATCGCAGCATTCGGACGGACTTGATCGTGGCGGGTGTCGACGGTTCGAACGTGACTCGGCGGAGATATTCTTCCTGCATTTCCGCAGGAAGAAATGCCAGGATCACCTTGGCACCCGACGTGGCGTAAAGCGGCGCCGCGTCGCCAAGCCGCATGTGCGAGACAAGACGCTGCGGCCCGAGCACCGTCGCCGCAACCTCCGCAGCATCGCCCTTCAACACATTCAGCGCGCTCGACTCGGAAGTGCGAGCCGTCAGCTCGGCCAGAACTGGGCCTGCGACGCTCGCAAGGTCCGCAGCCTGCCCTGCTCGCCGAGCCAGCCGGGCGAAAGCGGTCCCGAGCGAGTAACCCTTGCTGGCGGGGGAATAGGACAGCCACCCCCGGCTCACCATGTTCTTGAGCAATTGCGTAAGGCTGCTCTTGGGAATCCCGAGTGCCTCGGCAATGTCCGTGTGGGACATCTCGCGTCCCCATGCGCCCAGGAGTTCGAACAGCGTGAGGACGCGATCGGCGGATTTGACTGTGCTTGGCGCTGTTTGAATAATCGACATTCCGGTTCACCTACCTGTACTCGCCCTCAGGCATCAAGCTACAGCGTCGGTCCCTGATCTTGCCTTCTCCATCCAGCGATAAGGCCGGGCCGATTGGCCGGGCAATGTCGGTGACCACTATGTCCCCTTAATCAATTTGTTCGGCCAGTGAAACACAGGCTAAGCCCTGGCATGCGTTTTATCGCAAGGCTTCCCAGATATGAAGCGGTTCTTATATATGGAACAGTGACCGGAAAGGTGACGGACCAGCGAACCGCGCGGGATTTTGCCGCCTGCATGCGCGACCGGGCCGATATCCACTATCCGGATGCGGACCACATCCGGGTCGTGCTGGACAACCTTTCGACCCACACCGCGGGGGCGCTGTATGAAACCTTCCCCGCCCCCGAAGCGCACCGCATTCTTCAGCGCCTGGAGTTCCATTACACACCCAAGCACGCCAGTTGGCTGAACATGGTGGAGATCGTGATCGGCGTACTGCGTGGGCAGTGCCTGGATCGGCGCATCGGTGATCGCGCGGTCCTGAACACCGAAGTCGCGTCATGGCAGCGGCAGCGCAATGCGTCGAGCGCGCGCATTAAATGGAAATTCACGACGCAGAAGCCGAGCCGGAATCTTTATTTGCACAGTATTCCACCGGTCCACCTTGCCCATGTTGCGCCCTATCTTGGCCGCGAAGGGCGGCAGCTTGCTATTCTTGTGCCATTTGGTGAGCTTGACCTGCACCACCTACTGATCGCGCTCGGTTTCAGAAGAGACTCCGGTGACGACTCGATCGTCGCCCAGGAGGACCACCATGAAGTCAGCAAGACAGGAACTACTTCCGGCTGCACACCAACTCACCATCGCGCTCGACTCGGTGCAACTTCGGGGAATGTACCCCGTCGCGAGTCGCCGCTGCGAACGCGGTAGTGACGACCATGCATATGCCGCTCTCCGAAATGGTCTGCGTCCAGGATAACACGGGGGGCGACCGCATCCGCAAGGGAAGCGAGCGGACGATGTCTCTGTCACGGAAACACCACATGGCGGCCCGTGCCGATGGGTAACGAAATCCACGGTGCCTGTTCAAGGTAGAATGACGCAAAGTGGCTCGATGTAAGGCGCGTCGGGCGTCAGTGCCTGCTCCAAGCATCATCGAAGGAACGACCACGGACCGCTATGCCGGTATTGACGTATCGCTGGAAAGTTCCAGCCTGTGCGTTGTGGACGCCACAAGGCGTGTCGTGCGCGAAGCCAGGATCGCCAGTGGCCCGCCGCTCTGACCGCCTGGCCGAAGGGCCGAACCGTCCCACCAGACGTACGCCCAAGCTCCAGCAAAACCCCTTCTCTGCGCACTCTGCGCCCGCTCTGCGCGCTCTGCGTCGAATCGCCCAAGCCCAACCCACATCCGGTCCTACCAGCAGGCCCGCCGCCCCAAGCAAGCACGTCGCACCGCCCCAACCCAGCCCCATAAAAACACCCGTTTAGGAAACAAGTCTTGACATACAACTCAACCCACGGTAGAGTGACCACCCACAACCGAGCCCAAACGGAATGACCGAGATCGCCACCGAAGTCGAAGCGGAAATCGCGCTCCACCCGTCCGATATCCTGATGAGCCTCATCGTCGCCCTCCTCGCGCCGATGTTCCTATGCGTCAGCGCCGGAGACATCGGCATGGCCCGCATGGCCGCGATCGAGACG
>JAQGHW010000331.1 GCA_028291505.1 Rhodopila sp.
CGGCGAAACGTTAGAGTCAGCCAAGCTGAACAAACGCTAGGGGAAGGTCCGTCGTCAGCAGGACGCGCTGTTAGAACTAAGCGCGTTGATCATGCGATCAAACAATAGGATAGATCGTTTTCAACCTGCACAGTCAGGGTGAAACGCTCCAGTGTCCTGCCCCCGAAGTTCGTCGCATTTTGCGGCGCACGCGGGAAACAAGCAGGCCACTGAAAACAAAGAGCTGGTGTCGCGAAATCTGAAGTTCGCCACTATGGCGGACCTCAGATTCGGACACCAGGTCAGGCGGAAGCCTCGCATTTGCCGAACGTTTTGCCGGCCCTAACGCACAAAGCCTTCCAATTCGTCCTGAGCCCAGTCCTGAACTTCCTTGACCGACTGTCCGCTCTGCAGCTTGGCAAGCATTGTTGGCAGCGTGCCACGATTATAGGCCTGCACCGCGATCTCCGGCGGGGCAGGGGCCATCGCGATCCAGTTGTCCTGATGATGCGACTTGCGAATCGGATAGTGGTAGACCGTGCCTTTCGGTGGTCCAACTTCATCCCAGACTTTGAAATCGGTCATGCTGGCGAACGGCGGGACGTCATAGCCCTGGACCGCGGTGCACCGTGCCTCGACATTCTCACGCTGCGATAAAAACTCGATCAGTTCCTTCGCGGCGCTCTTGTTCGAGCTGAAGTTCCAGATCCCCCACGAAAATGCGCCGAGCGGCAGGAACCGTCCTTTCGGACCCTTTGGCGCCGGGAAGGTCCAGCAATCCGCCGCCACTTTCGGCGCATCACGCTTGGCCACCGCCCAGGCCGAGGGTGGGTTCCAGATCAATGCGCTCTGGCCGGAAATCAGTGCACGATTGTTCGACGCATCGTCATAGCTGACCGCATCCGCCGGAAGATGCTTCACCAGTTGCTGGCCGTATTCGAGCACTTGGCGCACGGCGTCGGTGTGGACGTTGACCTCACCCTTGGCACTGACAAGCTCAGCACCGAATGCGGCGAACAGCGATCCGGCCGTATCGACAGAATCGGCGGTAGTGCCGAGCCCGACGCCAACGGTCATGTTCGCCTTCTTGCAGGCCTCGGCGACTTTGAGCAATGTGTCGTACGTCCAGTTGTCCGCGTCCGCCGTGGCATCGGCCGAGGGCGGATACATCTTCACGATGTCCAGCCCCGCGACTTCCTTCAGCACCGAAATCCGGCCGCATGGGCCCTTGTTCTGGTTGCCCGAACTGCACGGCACGGCCAGCCAGTGCCCCTTGATGTTAAAAAGATATTCACTCGCCTTCGCCACCGAACCATACTTGTCGGTCAGCCGCTTCATGACATCGTCAACCGGTTCGAGTTGATCGGCGTGATTCTGCACCTCCCATTCCGGGAACTGTTGAATGTCGTGCCCGGTCTTCGCTTGCCCTTCGGCCGCCATGGTCAAAATGTTCTTCGCCCCGACCGAGGTGATGAAGTCGGCCTGCACCTCCACCTGATGCGCCGCGCCGAACGCCTCGCATTGCTTCTTCATGATGTCGTTGCCTTCCGGCACCCAGTGATCCCAGAAGCCGATCGAGACCTTGCCCGCCGCTCGACCGGTTCGGACATGCACAACCGGAAGCGCTGCAGAAGCCGCCGCGAGCGTCAACGCGCGCCGACGGGATATATTCCTTGCCTGAGTAATCACGTAGCCTCCTGTTTTATGCGGCGCCGGATCTCGGGCCATTTTTCACGGACCTGTCTGGACCGTGTTCGACTTACGTTAATGCAGTCTTTTCGCGATAGGCAATGTCTCGTCGCTTAATCGTGTCGAGTAGCAGATCGGAAACAGCAACGACCCCGCTGGGCACGCCGACTTTGGTACGAACAACAAATGAAATTCCCGGCCGGAGCGACGCGCGGCGTCATCGCTCCCGGTTCGGCGATCCAACAAAGCCGACTCCCTGACTACTACCAGACCAGCCTGACGACTACCAGACCAGTACGTACGCGATGAACCCCAGGACACCAATGATGTAGACAACGGCGACCGCCAATCGGAACCTCTGGGCCTGCCGGCGGAACAAGCGGGCCGCCAGAAACCCAACCATGGTGGCCCCCATCAAAATCCGAGCGGCCTCCATCTGACCGTCCGTGGCCTGATCGAAGATCATGCTACTCCTGCGGATATCGCCACGGTTTGTCAGGCTGTTTTGCCGTTGTATCGATCGCCCATTGCGGCAGTGACAGGCCCTCGCTCACATCGCTGAAGACCAGCCGGACGCGTGTGCCGATACCGACCTGCCGAACCAGCTCCGGCGGTGCCAGCACGCCATCCTGTGTGGTCAGGTTGCCAACCACCCGCAGCGCCTCGAACTCCGACGGCTGGCCCTTCTGGGTATCGAGGTCCACCAGCAGTACCATGTACGGCGTGTGCGCTTTGAACGCTGGCTGGATCGCGTGGTGCACCTCTTCATACGAATGCACTTCGCCCTTTCCCTCGACACCGGTCCAGGTCGCTCGCGGGCTGGAGCACCAGGGACAGCCGGTCGTCGGCGGATAGCGCAGTAATCCGCAGTCATCGCATTTCTGCAGATGAAAACCGTGCCGGGCGCAGTGCGCAAAGTAGGTCAGGTTTTCCTTGTCCAGATCGTCGATGGACAGCGACATACCAAGGTAGTTGCCTTGAATGGACATGATCGTTTTCCCTTCAGCCACGCCGCATGACCATCGCGGACCCAGTCATCGGGTTCGCCCAACCCAGATTGGCCGTCACCTCGATGTCCTTCACCTGGCGGCAGCCGCCTTCTCGATAATCGTATGTATGCTGGCGCTTGCCGTCCGCCCCGACCGGGCACGAGTCATCGACGTCATGCCGAAGCTGACGGACGTTCTCGATCACCATATTCATGCCGTGCGTATACCCCTCGCAAAGATGCCCGCCGGAGGTGTTGTTAGGCCGTCGCCCGCCCAATCGCGTAATCCCGGAGGACACGTAGTCGCCGCTTTCCCCCTTCTTGCAGAACCCGTAATCCTCCAGCTGCAGCATCGAGGTGAACGTGAACGCGTCATAGGCGCCCGTGGCATCGATGTCCTCAGGCCCGACGCCGGCATTCGGCCACAGGATATCCTTCGCGTAATAGCCGCCAACGCGTGAGATCGGTCCCGCCTGGTAATGCATGTCCATGCGCGGCTTGCTGCACCGGCCGGCGATCCCGCGGATCAGTGCTGGCGTGTGGCGCATGTCCTTCGCCCGGTCGGCGCGGGTGATGATGATGGCCGTGGCATTATCGGTCTCGACGCAGCAGTCCAGCAGATGAAGTGGCTTGCAGATGATCCGGCTCTCGAGCACGTCATCCACCGTGTATCGCTTCTTGTAATATGCCTTCGGATTGTTGGACGCGTGTTCCGAGTGCACGACCTTCACCATCGCCACCTGTTCGGGCCGCGTGCCGTATTCATACATGTGTCGCATAAAGGTCGGGCTGAACATCTGCCCCGCACTTTGCCAGCCGTAGGCACGACTGTGGAGCATATCGCCGCCCACCGGAGTCGCCGACCGCGCACCCGTGCCACCGATCCGGACCTGCGAAAACCCGTTCATCGCTCGGAACAGTGCCACGCAGTTGCACAGCCCGGCCTCCATGACGCCGATCGCGATGCCGATCAGCGCTTCCGTCGAGGACCCGCCGCCGACACAGTCCATGTAGAAGTTCAGCCGGGCCCCGATGTCGCCCGCCATGAAGGTGGCCGATGTGCTGTCATTGTTTGAATACGATAGCATGCCGTCGATGTCCGACGTCTTGATCCCGGCATCCTCCGCCGCGTTGCGCAGCGCCCAGGTCCCCAGCGCGCGCGTGGTTTTGTCAGATCCCCGCGTGTAGGTGGTCTCGCCAATGCCAACGATCGCGTATTTATCCCGCAGGAATTTCGGTGTGCTCACATCGGTATCCGCCGGTAGCGGCATGGCTCTTCCCCTTTCCTCGTTGATCGAAGTTGGAAGGAGGCTGATACTTCACCGGATCGCCGTCAACACGGCCGATTTGCCCTCCCCATCCGCGCGAAAAGCGGCTACCCTGTTCCCAGCAGGCGGGCGACCCACTCGATAATGACGCGGTACGACTTCATCGTCATCGGCAGCGGCCCCGCGGGGCGTCGGGCTGCGATCCAGGCATCCAAGTTGGGACGGTCCGTCCTGGTGGTGGAAAAAGGTCGCAGGGTGGGCGGCGTCTCCGTTCACACCGGCACCATTCCCTCTAAAACACTGCGCGAAACTGTCCTCAACCTGACCGGCTGGCGCGAACGGGGGTTCTACGGCAGCGCCTATCGCGTCAAGAAAGACATCCAGGCGAAAGACCTCATGGCGAGGCTCCACATGACCCTCGATCATGAGGTCGATGTGCTCGAGCATCAATTCGCCCGCAACAAGGTCCAGACCATGATCGGCACGGGCCGTTTCCTCGACCCGCACGACATCGAAGTTGCCTTGAACGACGGCGATGTCCGGGTCGTCACCGGCGACAAGATCATGATCGCGGTCGGCACCCGTCCCTATCGCCCGGACGATGTGCCGTTCAATGGCATCAACGTGCTCGACAGCGACGAAATCGTCGAGGTTCCCCGTCTGCCGCGAAGCCTCACCGTCGTCGGTGCCGGAGTCATCGGCGTCGAATACGCGACGATTTTCAGCGCCCTCGACGTCAGCGTGGCCCTCGTCGAATCACGTCCCACCCTTCTCGACTTCATCGACCACGAGCTCATAGAGGATTTTACCCACCAACTCCGCGATCGTGGCATGGCCATCCGCTTCGGCGCCAAGGTCTCCCGCATTGAGTTCGAAAACGAATGGCCCGTCACCATCCTGGAAAACGGCCGCCGAATCCGCTCGGAGATGCTTTTGTACGCGGCCGGACGCGTCGGTTCGACCGACAGCCTGAACCTCCAATCCTGTGGGCTGAGCACCGACGACAGGGGCCGCCTGAAGGTCGACCCCGCCACCTTCCAGACCGAGGTGCCGCACATCTATTCAGCCGGTGATGCCATCGGCTTCCCAAGCCTGGCCTCCACGTCGATGGAGCAAGGCCGCATCGCCGCCTGTCACGCCTTCAACATCTCCTTGCCACCCGCTCCCGATTATTTCCCCTATGGCATTTACTCAGTGCCCGAAATTTCGACCGTCGGCATGAGCGAGGAAGAAGTCCGCCGTCGCGGCATCCCCTATGAATGCGGCATCGCCCGGTTCCGCGAGACCTCGCGCGGCCACATCATGGGTCTGAACAATGGGATGATGAAGATGATCTTCTCGTTGAAGACCCGTCGCCTGCTAGGCGTTCACATCGTCGGCGAGGGCGCCACCGAACTGATTCATATCGGTCAGGCCGTGCTCAACCTGCACGGAACGTTGGACTATTTTATCGAAAATACCTTCAACTATCCAACCCTGGCAGAAGCTTACAAAATCGCGGCGCTGGACGCCTGGAACCGAATGGGCGTCGTATAAGCGGCGGGTTGCCACCCCCGGATGTGCGTCGCGTACCGTCAATATGTAAGTGGCGTCTTTGAACATCGCCATGTACTGCTCCTCGCGCTCTACTCCGCCAGCATGCGAACATTGCGCAGGATCTCCTCAAGTTCAGGAACACATGAACCGCAATTGGACCCCGCACGCAGCAGCGCGCCGATCTGCTGGACCGAGCCCAATTGGTGGGTCGCGACGGCATGACGAATGGCATCGCGCGTCACCCCGAAGCACGCGCAGACCTTGGGCCCCTCGGCGGCAATCGTGTCGTACGTTCGGCCAGCGAGGATTTTCGATCGTGCCGCGTCCGGCACCGGCGCTCCCAGCATAGAGATCACCGCCGCCTCGTTCGGCAGCGAAGACACGTCCCGCGCCAGGAACAGGCAAGCCTCAAGCGCACCGTCGAAAATCCCCGCCACCCGCAGCACGCCGCGGCGTCTGTCGGAAACCTCAAGCCGATCGGCGCCCTCCGGCAGATCCAGCAGCTCGGCCGCCAGACGAACAAGGACCTCGCCCGCGGGCATCGGCCGCAAGCCAGCCAGCCGATACATCTGGCCTCCGATGACCGGCACACGAACCCAATGGCAGACATCTGGTAACGCTCCACCCGACCGTCGGAGCAGCAACCCGTGAAAATGAACCGTGGCCGGCGTCACCGTTGCGGCTGTCGCCTTCAGTTCCGGTTGGCCCGAGACAGGGTCTACCTTGGCTCCGACCACCCGACCGACCGGCCCGCTGGAGGCAAATTGGTCCGTCCAGTGCATGGGCGCGAAAACCTCGCCGCGCCGCTGCGTGTGGCGCAGATCCGCCCGCATCAGCACTTCGCCCTCGGCGGTTGCAATCCGCGTTAACCCACCTTGCTCGATCCCCGCCACGGCGGCGTCGATCGGATGGATGGCCAGCATCGGCTCCGGCGTGTGGCTCATCAGCGAGGGGGCAAGACCGGTCCGGGTCATGGTATGCCATTGGTCGCGCACCCGCCCAGTATTGAGAAGCACCGCATTCGGCGACAACCCAACCGACGGCAGCGCCTCGTATCGTGTCGGAACAAATCGCGCGCGACCGTCCGGGGTGGAAAAGCCGCCCCGAGCAAACAGCCGCCCGCCCTCGCTGGATGCTCCCGCCGGCAGCGGCCACCGGAATGGCTGCATCGCCTCAAACCCGGCTTCGTCCACGTCGGCCATGGCACTGATGTCGAAGACCCGACGCCCGGCGTTAGCGTGGCCGGACAGGGCGGCGTGCTCGCGGAACACCGCGGCGGGCGTCTGCCATGAAAATGCCTCCACCCAGCCCATGCGCCGTCCAACCTCGGCGAACTGCCGCCAATCCGCTCGGGCCAGACCCGGTGCATCCCGAAACGCCCGCTGACGGGAAATCCGCCGCTCGGAATTTGTAACGGTCCCGTCTTTCTCACCCCAACCCGCCGCCGGCAGCACGACCTGTGCATGGACAGACGTATCGGTGGGCCAGCAATCGGACACCAC
>JAQGHW010000337.1 GCA_028291505.1 Rhodopila sp.
CGTGATGCGAAGGCCGGCTGTTGCAGTGCGCCCCACGCCAGAATCCCGCCGCCGAACAAAGCGCCCACCGCCGTCAAAGCGTCCCGGTTTCGTGCAAACCAATCCCACGCAACCGCGACAAGCGACATCAGGCCACTCTAGCTCCCTTTTGGGCAGCACACCCGTCCACGCGAGAAGGCATCCAGGTGCGGCTGCCAATCGTCATTTCGGATATAGCATGGAAGCCGCGCGGCTTTAAACCTACTTCGTGTCTTTGCTGGCGGATTTCCGGAGGTTACGAGTCGGGAAGCGGCGACGGCGCGTTCGGACCCTGGTATCGCGCATCGGAGAAGGGCGATACGCCGGCCGGGCGTAATCTGATCGGGTATCATAGCAGCCCGCGAAACCAATGACCCATCGCGGCTGCACGACCATCCTTTGTTTTAGAGTGGGCGGACGTGTCATACCAGCGGCCAGAAATCCTGACTCTACTCGCCTGACTGGAAACCCCATCAGCCGGCGAACAGCAAATTCATGATGAAATGCGCTGGATCATTGACGAGATAGACAAATGTCTCGCCGTGCTGGACATCGTACAGCCATTGCAACGCCGCGACGATCAGCAGTGTCGCCCGATGTAGCGGGTACAGGCGGGAAAAGCGCAGCATCACGAATTGCCCGAACGGCAGCCTGCCGGTTCTTATCAATCCGCAATATTCTCAGGTGAAGATGAAACCTGAGATGGCCCAGAACAACTCCACGCGGGCTGATCGTGTCCGGCGAACATGAAGTGCTGGTAGTGCCACACCAGCACGCCCACGGCCGCCGCGAAGCGCAACAGTTCGAGGCCGATCAGCTGCTCGCCGGCGGGTTGTCGCCGATCCAGGCTTATTCGTTACACCGGCAACCGGATACGCGCGCGCAGGCCGCCCATCGGGCTGTCCTCCAGCAGGATCTCCCCGCCGTGGGCGCGGACGATGTCGCGGGCGATCGTCAATCCCAGGCCGGTGCCGCCGGAGGACCCGCTTTCGAACGGACGGAACACGCTTTCGCGCTGGTCGGCCGGGATGCCCGGTCCGTCGTCGTCGACGGTGACCAGGACGGATCGCCCCTGTGCCACCGCGGCGAGTGCCACGTGCCTGGCATGGCGGCGGGCATTGTCGACCAGGTTGGTGATCGCCCGCCGCACCGCGTCGGCGCGCAGCTTCAGGGTGAGGTCGGCGGGCACATCCAGGTCCAGCAAGGTCCCGGCCCGCCGAGCGCCTGCCGCGACGTCATCCAGGATCGCCGACAGATTGACCGATTCGGCCTGTTCCTTGCCCTCGCCGCGGGCGAAGGCGAGGTAGCCGCCGATCATGCGCTCCATTTCCTCCACATCGGCATTCATCTCGGCCACATCCTGACGCAGTTCTTCGGTGCGCGGCAGCATCGCCAGCGCCAGGCGCAGGCGGGTCAGCGGCGTGCGCAGGTCGTGCGAAACGCCGGCCAGCATCTCGGTCCGTTGCGCCAGGAAACGACGGATGCGCTCCTGCATGCGGTTGAAAGCGGCGGCGGCCTGGCGAACCTCGGATGCGCCTTCGGGACGGATCAGCGGCACGTCGCGGCCCATGCCGAAGGCCTCGGCCGATCGGGCGAGACGGCGGATCGCGCGCACCTGGTTGCGCATGAACAGCGCGGCGATGGTGAACAGGAGCAGGGCGGAGCCGACCAGCCAGCCGACAAACAGGAACAGCGTGCCGATGGCCAGGCGCTTGCGCGGTGCCACCACGTCCAGCACGCCGTCCGGAAGTTGCAGCCGGATCAGCACCGAATGCGGGTCAGAGGTCCAGTCCATGGTGAACGGGACGTTGAATTTCTCGGTCAGCGCGGCGGCGAGGTCATCGTCCATCGGTCCCAGGATGTTCACCTGCTTGCGCGGTTCCAGCACCGCGCCGGGTTCCAGCCGGATCCCCAGGGTGAACTGTTCGCGCGCCATTTCCAGGACCCATTCCCGATCCGAAGGGCTCTGGAACTGCCGCAGCAATTCGACGGTGTAGTAGATTTCGCCGGCGATGGCACTGGACAGGCGGCGGGACACGACTTCCAGGTGATTGCCGTAGAACAGCTGCAGCGCGATGGCCTGCACCAGGACCAGCGGCACCAGCATGATCAGCAAGGTGCGCCCGAGCAGGGAGCGGGGCATCATGCGTTTCAGTGAGGTGGCGAATGGCAAGGGCACGCTGGCGCGCATGTCAGATCCCCGATTTCAGGATATAGCCGCGGCCGCGGACGGTGTGCAGGAAGCGCGGCTCGCGTGGGTCGGCTTCGATCTTGCGGCGCAGACGGACGACCTGGACATCGATCGCCCGTTCGCCGGAATCGTCCATGCCGAGGGCCTCGGCGATTTCCTCCCGCGACAGGACTTCATTGGATTTGCGGGCCAGCGCGGTCAGCAAGGCCGCTTCGCCGCCGGTCAGTCGGATCGGGCCGGTGGCGTCGCGCAGTTCACCTCGGCCGACGTCGAATTCCTTGTCGCCGACGCGGACCAGCCCGATTGGCGCTTCGACGGAGGGTGGGGGCGGGGCGCGGCGCAACAAGGCGCGGATGCGGAGCACGAGTTCGCGCGGCTCGAAGGGCTTGCCGAGGTAATCGTCGGCCCCGGCCTCGAAGCCGGCGATGCGGTCTTCCGGCGCGCCGCGGGCGGTCAGCAGCAGGATCGGCAGGTCGTGGCCCTGTTCGAGGCGGAGGGACTGGGTCAGGTCGAGGCCGCTTTCGCCCGGCATCATCACGTCCAGGACCATCAGGTCCGGATTGATCGCGCGGAGTTGGGTACGGGCCTCGGCGGCATCGCCGGCGGCGGTGACGCGAAAGCCTTCGCCGGACAGATAACGCGCCAGGCGTTCACGCAGCCTGGGATCGTCCTCGACAACCAGGATGTGGCAGTCTTCGGCCAGTTGGGTCACGCATCCTCCATGTCAGGCATCCTCGGCCGAACCGGTGCCGTCCAGATAGGCACGTGCGCCCTTGTCCATCATCGCCCGCATGACGGTGCGAAATCCTTGCACCGCCTGTGGGCCGGTGGAGCGATAGGCTTGGGCGATCTTGTCGCGCTGGGCCTCGAACAGGCGTTTCTCCAGTGCCTGACCCTTGTCCGTCAGGGTCAGCAGGCGCAGGCGGCGGTCCTCGAAACCGGGCGCCTGGGCGACAAATCCCTGATCGACCAAGGCATTCAGCACGCGGGCCAAAGACTGCTTGGTGATGCGCAGGATCGCCAGCAGCCCTGATACGGTGATGCCCGGATTGCGGCCGATGAAGTGCAGCGCCCGGTGATGGGCGCGACCGAGGTCGAGTTCCTCCAGCACCTGGTCGGCGACGTTGGTGAAATCGCGGTATGCGAAGAACAGCAGGTCCTGGGCGAGGCGCATCTCGGCCTCACCCACATCGACAACGGGCGTGGGCGCCGGCAGCTTGGGCGGCGGGATGAACTTCGACTCGCGGGGACTGGCTTTGAGCATGCCTGATATTCGATTCCGAAATAGGTCAGCAATGTTGACTTAATACGTGGCTTCGTTTTAAGTTGCCCTCGCTGCAAGCAACAAAATTACGGAGAAGGCGGCCATGACGTTACTTCCTTTCGATGACCGAGACGGCTGGCTTTGGCTGGACGGTTCCCTCGTTCCCTGGCGAGAGGCGAAGCTGCATGTTCTATCGCATGGATTGCACTATGCCAGCGCCGTCTTTGAGGGTGAGCGCGCATACGCTGGTAATATTTTCCGGCTGCGTGACCACACCGAACGCCTGATCAACTCCGGGCGCATCCTGAGCTTCGAGATTCCATGGTCGGCGGATGAGATCGATGCGGCCAGCAATGCGGTGTTGAAGGCCAACGGGCTAACCGATGGTTATGTGCGGCCGATCGCCTGGCGGGGGTCTGAGCAGTTGGCGGTGTCGGCGACCGGGACGTCGATCCACCTGGCGATCGGGGCGTGGCCGTGGCCGAGCTATTTTGGCATGGAGCGGATGCAGGGGATCCGGGTGGGGCAGGCGGAATGGCGGCGGCCGCCGCCGGAGACCGCGCCGGTACATGCCAAGGCCTCGGGGCTGTATGTCATCGCCTCGCTGGCGAAAGTGAAGGCGGAGCAGGAAGGTTATTCGGATGCGCTGATGCTGGACTGGCGCGGGCTGGTGGCGGAGACGACGGGGGCGAACATCTTTTTCGTTATCGATGGCGATCTGCATACGCCGGAGCCGGACTGCTTTCTGAACGGGATCACTCGCCGAACGGTCATCAGCCTGGCCGCGCGCAACCAGATGAAGGTGATCGAGCGGCAGATTTTCCCGAATGAGCTGGAGCGGGCGACGGAGGTGTTCCTGGCCGGGACCGCGGCCGAGGTAACGGCGGTGCGGGAGATCGGGCCGCATCGTTTCACGCCGGGGACGATCACCGAGGCCTTGATGAAGGATTATGACCGCTTAGTTCTAGAGTCTCCGGCAGAGGTTGCGCGGGTCGTGACTTGATGCGTTGATTTGACTCACGGGAGTACTGAGTGACCGAAGCCGACGTTGTGATCATCGGGGCCGGTCTTGCCGGGCTGGGCGCGGCGGTCGCGGCGCGAAACGCCGGCAAGCGGGCCGTGGTGCTGGAGGCATCGGGCCGGGCCGGTGGACGGGCATGGACCGATTATCCCGCGGCGCTCGGCGGGGTGTGGTTCGATATGGGTGCGATCTGGCTGCACGACGCGGAGCATAACCCGCTGGTGCCGATTGCTCGGGCGGCCGGGGACAAGCTGCTGCGGTCGGACGAAATCCGCAAGGAGCGCACGTTTATCGGCGATCGCATGGCGAATGAGGCCGAACTGGCGGATTTCGCGCATGCGTGGCCGCGGTATGAAGCGGTCGCCGACGCGGTCCTGGCGGTCGAAGGGGATGTGTCGCTGGCCGAGGTCACTCGCCGCCTGCCCGACGATCCATGGGCGGCGACGATCGAGGCCTGGGAAGGGCCGGTCATCTGCGCGGTCGACGCGGATCGCTTCAGCGCCCTGGACTGGCGGCGCAATGCGTTGGGCGGCAGCAACCTGGTTCCGGAGGGTGGAATCGGCGCGTTCGTGCGGCGGCGGCTGACACAAGGGGTGGATATACGGCTGAACACGCCGGTGACGCGGGTGCGGTGGGGTGGTTCGGGAGGCCAGGTGACGGTCGAGACCGCAGCCGGTTCGATCACCGCCGGTGCGTGCATCGTCACGGTTTCGACCGGCGTGCTGGCGTCTGGCGCGCTGGTGTTCGATCCGGTGTTGCCGGCGCGGGTGGGCGACGCCGTGCAGGCGCTGCCGATGGGGCTGGCGATGAAGGTTGCCCTGCGCGCCACCGGCCCCGACCGGCTGGACTTGCCGCTGCATTGTTCGGTTGACCGCATCATCGAGCGATCCGGCGACCCGCTGATGCCGTTCCAGTGCTGGCCATTCGGACGCGATTACGTGCAGGGCTGGATCGGTGGGTCTGTTGCGTGGGACCTGGCCAGGCAGGGTGAGGCGGCGGCGGTGGATTTCGCGCTGGGGTATCTGCGCCAGATGTTCGGCGGGCGGGTGGATCGGCTGTTCGCCGGCGGTGCGTCGCTGGTCACCCGTTGGGATGCGGATCCATGGGTTCGTGGGGCGTACAGCTACGCGGTTCCCGGATCGGCGCTGGCCAGGGATGCACTGGCGGAGCCGCTGTCAGGCGGGCACCTGATGTTTGCCGGCGAGGCATGCCATGTCGGGTTTGCGGGGACCGTGGCGGGCGCCTGGATCAGCGGGCAGTCGGCGGCGCGGACGGCGCTTGCGGCGGTGGGTGACTGAGGTAGCGGCGTGCGGATAAATCCGTAACGTCCCCTTGCGGAACGACACGGCTTGCCCCATGTCGGGTGCCATTGAGAACATCTAAAGAACGTATACATTTCATGTCCGACACTGAAGCCGCCGGCACCAAAGCTGCCGCAGTCTACGATCCCAACGCGATTTTCGATGAAAATGGTCCGATCGACCCGTGGTTCGTCGCGGATGCGGTGCAGGCATTGATGCGGGCACATCACCTTCGCTCGCCGGAAAAGCAGGCGGCACAGCAGCGGCACTACCAGTGCGCCCTGATCGCCGTGGGGGCAACGCACCCGCGCGACCCGATCGAGGTGCTGATCAGCGTACAGGCGCTGTCGGCCTATCAGGCTGCCTGTGCCTGTTGGCGTATCGGGATGAACTCGGACGATCCGGGCAAGGACAGGATACGGCACATCTCGGCTGCCGCGACCGCCGCGCGGACGTTCGATACGATGCTGCGGGCGCTGGAGCGGCGGCAGGCGAAACCACTGGCGGTGCCGGTTGGGCGTCCTGAAGCGCGGACGTGGGTTGAGGGCGGTCGCGAGGACGCGGTGAACGGAATTGCCGAGCGGATTTATCGCGCGGACGCGGTGGAGGTGGCGGTGGCGAAGCGGGCGCGGCCGCCGAAGCCTGCCGTCGATCCGGCGTTCACCTGGTCGGCCGCGGATCTGGCGATCGCCGATGCGATGATGGAGCGGGAGCGGATCGCGAAGGAGAACGAAGGCCTGGATATCGCGAATACCGAGGGTATCCTGCCTGGTGGCGGCATGATCCTGCCGGAGGACGCGACGCCTCAGCAGGAAGCTTACATGGCACGACGTTTGAAACTGATGTACCAGCGGGAATACGAGGAAAACCTGCGCAACGGGATTAAGAAGTATCCCAAGATCCGGGGGATTCGACCGGGGGATCTGATTCCTTAGTCTTACTGGATTCACCGGGTATACACAGGTTGTGTTGCCAGTGGCGATGTCGTCGCGGAGGAATTGTATGGACACCGCAACACTGCATGAGCGGCTGACGAACGGAACCTGCATCGAGGGCGCCGATCTTGCCGCGATCGATTGGCAGGAGCGCGCGTATGACGATGCGGTATTTGTGGATTGTAGTTTTGATAAGGCATCGTTCAGCAGCACCAGGCTGGCGGGGGGCCGATTCACCCGCTGCCGATTCACGCGTTGTCGTTTCTCTCATGCCGACTTGCACGAAGCCGTGTTCAAGGACTGCGTGTTCGTCGACCGGGCTGGCGAGCCTGAAGGTTGCAGCTTCGCCTTCAGCGACCTGCGTGACGCCGGCTTTGTGCAGAGCGACCTTGCATTCGCCTCGTTCGACCGTTGCGACCTGTTCTCTATCAAAATGGACCGCTGCAGCCTGATGGGTGCTCAGTTCACCAAGGTGGATTTCAGTCATGCGTACAGCCGCAAGGTCGTGTCCACGCGGGCGTCGTTTCGCAGCTGCAATATGGAGCTGGCCAGCCTGGCGGGACTGCGCCTGCCGTCCTGCGATTTGTCCGGCAGCCGGCTGCGTGAGGCCAATCTGGAGGGCGCCGACCTGACGGGCGCCGATCTTCGCGATTGCGACCTGTTCCAGGCCGAGTTGGATGGTGCCAGGCTGGATCGGGCGGATTTGACCGGGGCGGAGATCAGCGGGCTGAACCTGTTGCGGTTGGCAAGCTTTTCCGGAATGAAGATCAACGCGAACCAGCAGTATGCTTTGCTCGCGGCTCTTGGGGTTGATGTGGAGGCTTGAAGGGTTGTTGCGACGGGCGAACGCTGGACCGGATTCATTATTTGCGGTGGCCCGTTAGAAGTCTCGGTTCCTATTTTCACGATGGACAGGCCTGGTTGGTCATTGCAGCATAGGTATGACTTCAGCCTTGAACGACATATCCAAGCGGGACAAGAAGTGGCGACAACACGTCATTCCATCATGCTTTCCAGCACATACAAGGAGCTTAGAGAGCATCGGGCAGCCGTGAGCCAAGCCGCACCTGGACAGGGGATGTTTCCGCTGGGCATGGCGAACGACGCAGCGCTGCCTGATCAGGACCTGATCGATGCATCGTTGGCAAAGGTTGACGAGGCGGACGCCTATGTCGGCCTCATCAGCTACCGGTATGGCCAAATGCCCTACGATCCTGCCAAGATCAAGCCGATCGAATACGAAGCCGATATCCGCCGGCTGCTGGCCGAACCCCCCGCGAACAAAAAGCCGGCGCAAGAATGAATACCGGACCGCATCGGCACGATCCGCTCGGCACTACCACCTCACCGCAACAACGGCAGCGCAACGGTAATCGGCGGAGATCGTGATTTTACCCGTTGACCAACCGCTTTATCTCCAGCCGCGGATTGCCGAAATTGATCAACAGGCACAGCCGGAGGCGGGTTGCTTTCAGGTAGTTTATGCACTGTGCGCGGTGGACCGCATCCAGCGCGCTGACAGCTTTCAGTTCGACGAGAACGGCATTCTCGACCAGCATATCGGCCGCGTAAGCACCGACCACCACGCCATCATAGTGGACAGCCACATTGTGCTGTTGTTCGACCGCCAAACCGCCTTTGCGCAGTTCGTGCGCCAGGGCGTTCTCATAAACTTTCTCCAGGAATCCGGCGCCGAGCGTATTCGAGACGACAAACGCGCATCCGATGATCCTGCCCGACAGTTCAATGAGAGCGGCCTTATCCGTGTTCATCTGTGTTCATCTGTGGTTCCAATCCTTTGCGGTGATCGATGG
>JAQGHW010000347.1 GCA_028291505.1 Rhodopila sp.
CCATTGCGCTCCGGCCTGTAGCCCGTAGGACGCGGCGGCCGAGTTGTAGTAGCCGACTGTCTGATCGCCCTGCCGTAGCACGCCCTCACCATAGGCGCCGCCGAGAACGAATCCGACCTTCACGATCTTCGGGAACACCAGAACGGCGGTCGCCCTTTCATTCAGCTCGCGGGCCACCGGGCTGCCAGCAATAAGCTTTCTCAGCGAGGCAGCGGCAGCTCGGTCGGCCTGTGAATCGATCTGCGAGGTGGCGGCCAATACCGGCGTAATCGGTGCGAAGGCCGCCAAGCCGGCGATCAGTCTGCGGCGGCTCAGGATCATTGTGTTTCTCCTTCGGGTTGTAGCGGGGTTTCGTCGGTCAGCCTGACTTTAGAAGGGCGGCTCGTTCGCCCAGACATAGCCGTGCAAAGCTTTTTGGTAGCCATAGTCAAACAGGTCCCGCATGAATTTCTGGTCGAACGGCGATGGTAGCACCTCGTTGAAATCCGTGCCGATGTAGGCAAGGCAGTAACGGATGTCGTCGCGCCGGGTGTTGTTGTAGATGCGGACGACGTCGTTGTAGCCGCTGGCGGCGATCATGGTGGCAATTGCCCGCTCGGCGATGCTCAGCGTGCGTCGCTCCACCGCCGCCCATTCGGGATCCAGCCGGCCGTTGCGGATGACGTAGGCGACCACGGGCAACACCGTTTGGTGGCGCAGCATCCGCGCCCGCCGGCTCTGCATCACTGCTGCGGGATAGAGGAATGCCTGGGCGAAAGTACCCCCATCCACGTGCATTTCCTGATATGGCTTGCCGTCGAGGCTGACGTCGAACATGGTCGGCGGGAAGGCGCCAGGAATGGCCGCCGACGCCAGCATGATGCGGCGCATCGTTTCCAGCGCACGCGGATGACCGCTCTTGGCGATGGCGCCGATATTCCAGATCACCGGCAACTGGGCATCGAGGTCGGTGGTGCCGAGCAACAGCAGCCGCCCCGAGTCATATGCAGCCGCGATGTTGGCCAGCATGGCCTCGTTCACGTAACTGGAAATAGTCCGAAATAGCGGCGAGTTGTCGGCCATGGCGTCGTCGAAGAACGCCGCACTGAAAAACCGGCTCGCCAGCACTTCATTGGGGGAGTGCTCGGTGAAGACGTTACGCAGCTGCGGGTCGTAGCTGCTGCCGAGGAAGGCAAACGGCGCGATCAGCGCCCCGGTGCTGACGCCGGTCACCAGTTCGAACACCGGCCTCGTGCCTTGCGCGGACCAGCCGCAGAGCAGGCCAGCCCCGAAGGCGCCATTTTCGCCGCCACCGGAAAGTGACAGAAGCTCCAGTTCCGGCAGTGGCGCGTCGGGCGGCAGCCCCTGGCTGCTGCGCATCCGCCCGACCGCTGCGATAAACTCTTGCTCCAACGGCGCCGTGCTGAAGCTCGGAAAGAAACGTTCGTTCGGCACCCCGAGAACGGTCGCGGCGGTGGAGCGCGCCGCCGGCACCGGCGTGCCCCTCACCGGGGCGGCGCAGCCGGACAATAGGGCGGCAATCGCACTTCCCGCAGACATTCCGAACACACTCCGGCGAGAAAGGCGTAGCGGCTGGTGTGTTGATCGCTTTTGCAGACCGGACATGCGGCGATCGATCCTCCTCGACAAAGGTTTCTCAGTATTTGGTCGGGACGTTACGCTACCTCGCAAAAGAAAGGAAGCGTGGTGGGCGTTGCTGCCGTGTGACGTCGGTGGTGATCAATGAATAACCGTAGATGTAAGCATCAAGCGCGATCTGCTCAGCCTCGGACTTCATCGCCGGCGGCATGTCGGAGACCTGTGCCAGCGCGGAACCATTGCGGAGGAAGAGCAGGGGGGCGGCCAGCAAAGAGTTGCGGTCAAGCTTCGTCTGGTTGTTTTGATCGTGGCAGCACCTCTCGATCGTCAAGTCTACCCCTTTCGGGCAATCAATGTGTCGCAAATACCCAGTAACCCGTTTGCGTGCTATGCGGTTTTGGCAACAGAATCGCCGAAGCTTTGGAATTTCCGCTTGAGGTCGAGTCAGGCTCTAAGGGTCGCCGAGGGTGTCTCGCCGAAGACGTGCCTGTATTTCGCGGCAAACCGGCCGAGCTCCCAGAAACGATACTCTGTCGCGATGTCGGTTACGTGTGTGATGTCAGGATCGGCTTTTTGCAAAGCGCGGCGCACAGCCCGCAGACGGCGCAGCGTGATATATTGATAGGGGCTTACCCCAAGCTGTTCCTGGCAAGCTACTCGCAAAGTCCGGTCGCCAACACCAATTTTCCGGCTTATTTCCGGCATCTTTAATGGCTGATCGGCATGCGCTTCGATTACCGCGCGGAACCGGTTTACGACGATCTGACGATGGCGGCTGCACACCGTATCGGAGCCGGACGCTTGCACATCCCGAAGTTCCTGCGTGGCCGAAAGCAGGTCGTCCTCGAGATCATGGGACAGGTCTGTGTTCGTCAACAACTCTGGGGCGGTTTCCGCAAGCCGGCCCATCCGGCCGTGCACCGAGCGGAGGCGCGCCAACGCCATGGGTGATGGCGCGAACACGCTCACACCGCCTACCTGCTTCGCGCGAAGGTCGGCTGCAGCTCCATTAAGCCGTCTATATAAGTCTTCTTTGGCGAGGCTTACCGTTCCCCAGTGGGTCGCTCCCGACAATCGCCAGTTGTAGCAATCGCCGGGAGGGACCACCGCAACTTGGTCCATTCCAATTTCGGCGCCGCCCATGAACATGCTTGGCCCCGGCTCAACCATGAATAGGACGGAGCCTCGAGATATCTCGACTTGTTTAAGACAGGCCAAACTCTCGCGGACTCGCTGTCCCCAAACCCGGTCGACATCGATACGTACGACGCGAGCCCTGAACCGGCCGCGCTCGGTCACGGTGAGATCGGCGGTCGGACGGCCACAAGCAACAAATTGGTCGGGA
>JAQGHW010000365.1 GCA_028291505.1 Rhodopila sp.
GGTGGCGGAGCGGATCGCCAAGCCGTCATACTCGCCGATGATAGCACGCAGATCGGCCGGGGACAGGCCCGATTTCAAATCGACATCGATACCACGGTTGCGAAAGATCTCGACGGCGGCGGGCGACAGATTGTCGCTGATCAACACCTTGGGCATTGAGTATCCTGATCGTTACTGAGCGGGAGCGAATGAGTTGGCGATCTGGGCAGCGGCCCAGTCGAGCCAAGGCAGCAATGCTTCGATGTCGGCGGTCTGCACGGTTGCGCCGGCCCAGATGCGCAGACCCGGGGGCGCATCGCGATAGGCGCCGATATCGTAGCCCACGCCTTGCTTTTCCAGCAACGAGGCAAGTTGTTTCGCCGCCTTCGCCTGGCCGTCCGGCGGCAACGCGACGAACCATGGCGCAACAATTTTCAGGCAGATCGATGTGCAGGAGCGGATGGTTGCGTCTTCCGCCAGAAACCCGGCCCAGTCGCTGCGCGCGACCCAGGCCGCAACGGCCGCCAGGTTGGCCTCGGACCCGGCGATCAAGGCCGGCAGGCCACCGATACGTTCGGCCCAGCGCAGGCCATCGAGCGCGTCCTCGACGCAGAGCATCGACGGGGTGTTGATTGTCTCGCCTTTGAAGATGCCCTCATTGATCTTGCCCTTGGACGTCAGTCGAAACACTTTTGGCAGCGGCCAGGCCGGTGTGTAGGTTTCCAGGCGCTCGACCGCTCGCGGCGACAGGGCCAGCATGCCGTGCGCGGCCTCACCGCCGAGCACTTTCTGCCATGACCAGGTTACCACATCCAACTTGTCCCACGGCAGCGCCATGGCGAAGGCGGCGGAGGTGGCGTCGCAGATCGCCAACCCTTGCCGGTCGGCGGAAATCCAATCGGCATTCGGCAGCCGCACGCCAGAGGTCGTGCCGTTCCACGGAAACACCACGTCTTTTGCTGGATCGACGGAGGTCAGGTCGGGCAGCTTGCCGTACGGCGCGGTCAGCACGCGCGCATCGGCCAGTTTCAGGTGCTTGACGATATCGGTCGCCCAGCCTTCCCCGAAACTCTCGAACGTCACGATATCGACGCCGCGAACCCCAAGCATCGACCAGAGGGCCATCTCGACGGCACCGGTGTCAGAACCGGGGACGATGCCCAGTCGCCAGTCGGCCGGCATGCCCAGAATGGAGCGTGACAAGGTGATGACCTCGGCGAGGCGGGCTTTGGGTTCCGCGGCGCGATGGCTGCGACCGAGAAATGCGCCCGCCAGCGCATCCAGCGTAAAGCCGGGTCGTTTGGCACAAGGGCCAGAGGAGAAGTTGGGGTTTGACGGACGGAGGTCCGGTGTCGCGGCGCTTGCCATTGCGGTTCTCCCTTACAGAAGAAAAGCGTCCCGGTGGGGGGACGTGACCCGCCGCGGCCTTTATGCGAGCGGCCAGAGCGCGTCAACATTTTTCATCGGTTCGAAACGAACCCGGGGGCGCCTCACGATCCCGTCAGTTGGCCCGTTTCTGCATCTGGCGACGTCCCTCTGGTGCTATCCAGTGCGCCATCACACTACAATGGAGCCGACGATGACGGAGATCCGAGAAGTCTCTGCGCGCCTGACTGTGCTTGAGACCGTGGTGAGGCAACTCATCACTCACATGGCGGTCCGGGACGAAGACCCGCAGCGCTGGGTCCAGACGCGCAAAACCCTGGCGATGAGCGTGATCGAGAAGGATGGGTCTGGCGATGCCGCGCTGCTTCACGAAGCGATGGCCGGGTTCTTCGATCAGGCGGAATTGGTCGCCAGCGAGTATCGCCACGATGGCAGGCCGGGAACGCCGCGTCAGATGCTGCGTTAAGGATGTAGAGCGTGGTCGCCTGAGGCAGAAGGCGGGAATCACGCGAGTTGGATCGAACCAACTTCACGCGATAATGGTGCACGACCGTGCTGCCTCTATCAGATCCTCATGGCCTGAAGGCTTGGTGCCGGACCAGATGCATCGGACAGTGGCGGGCCGCGACCTCGCGGGCGGCCGATGACCAGAAGGATATCGCCATCATGTTGCGAACGCTTTCACTGAGCGCTTTTATCCTGGCTGGCACAGCGGCGCTGGCACAGAACCCGCAGCCGGCATCGCCGTCCAATCCGACCGTGGCGGTGGCACCGCCAAATGCGCCAGCACCGCCGCCGGAAAAGATCGCACCATCGAGCGGGAACCTTAGCGACCGGATGTCTCAGCAGAAGGGGACGATCGCACCGCCAAATGTCGATCGCGGCATGACGGTCCACCCGCCGGAGAACAGCAGCGCGACGACCCCGGTGATTCCGCCTCCGGGATCGCCGGGCGGCAATGGATCAGTGATCCCGAAGTAGGCTTTGCAGTGCGGCGCACACGGTTTTAACCTCGGCATCGGTCAGTTCCGGATAGATCGGCAGGCTCAGAACCTCCCGCGCAGCTATCTCGGTTTGCGGGCAGCCGGCAAGATCCAGTGCGATCCGTCCGGCGTAGGCGGGTTGTAGATGGACGGGCACCGGGTAGTGGATTCCGGTGCCGATTCCCGCGGTCCGCAGGGCGGCCTGGAATCGGTCGCGACCCGCCGATCGGGTCACGTAAAGATGGAAGACGTGGGTCACATCGTCACGCTGCCGCGGCGGGCGTAGCGGCCCGTCCGCCAACGCGGTGGTATAGGCCCCGGCTATCTGCGCGCGCCTCGCGTTCTGGGTATCGAGGTGGACCAGTTTAACGCGCAGGATGGCGGCCTGGACCTCATCAAGCCGGCTGTTCACGCCGACCTCGTCGCTGATGTAGTGCTTGTGCCAGCCGTATTGACGCAGTGCGGCGATGCGTTCGGCGAGACGGGGATCCGATACCGCGACCGCGCCGCCGTCCCCCAGCGCTCCGAGGTTTTTGGTGGGGTAGAAGCTGAATGTCGCCGCATCGCCGAACGTCCCGACGCGCTGTCCGTGCAGGCGGGCACCGTGGGCCTGGGCGCAGTCCTCGATCAGGGCGACGCCGTGCTCGCGGCACAGCGGAACGATCCGGTCGAGGTCGGCTGGTTGTCCGTACAGGTGCACGGGCACGACGGCGCGAATCGGCGGCAGGCCGGACGGGGGATGTTTCAGCACGCGGTCGAGTGCCGCGGGATCCATCGTGTAATGCACCGGATCGATATCGATCAGCAACGGCGTCGCTCCGGTCATCTCGATCGCCGCCACCGTCGCTACGGCCGTATGGGAAACTGTCACCACGGTGGCTCCGGGTCCGATACCCAGGCCCCTGAGCGCCAGGGCGATGGCGTCGGTGCCATTGCCGCACCCGATCACCGCGGGAACGCCGATCCAGGCTGCGAATTCGGCTTCGAAGGCACGCAGTTCCGCACCAAGGATGTACCATCCGGAGGATAATGCCCGAGCGACGGCCTGGTCGATTTCGGCTTTCAGGGCGCGGTATCCGGCGCCGGGGTTGGCTTGCTGGATCATAGGTAGTCCGCCAACCGGCTTCTGTACCATTCCAGGGTACTACCGATCCCGTCTTCCAATGATGTCTGCGGTGCCCACCCGGAAGCGGCGCGGAACGCACTGTCGTCCGCATGGTAGCTGCCGATGTCGATACGTGCCCGATCGGCGGGGAACTCGCGGGTGGTGTACTGCCCGGCGCCGCCGGACAGACGAACCATGATTTCGGCCAGTTCATGCAACGACGCCGGAGGCGATCCGCCGATGTTGAAGATCCGCCCGTAGCAAGCCGGCTGTTCGGCCGCCGTCAGAAAAGCCTTCGTCACGTCATCGACATAGGTCAGGTCGCGAAGCTGGGCGCCGCCCCAGACCTCGAACGGACGGTTTTCCAGCACGCAGCGAATCCAGATGCCGAGGAAGGTCTGGCGGGCGTCGCGGATGCGAAGCCGAGGGCCGTAGCAATTGGTCAGACGGAGAGACACGACGGGACGATTGCGGACGCGGTGTTCGAGCATCCAGTACTGCTCGCCGGCGAATTTCGAGACACCGTTGGCGTCAGGCGGGGCGACGGGTTGCTGCTCGTCGACCGGAAGTTTCTCGACCCGGCCGTAAAACTGGCGGGTTGAGGCATGTACCACGATCGCGTCGGGGGAGGCTTCGCGCGCGGCCTGGATCAGGCGGACCTGGGCGACAGCGTTGATGTCGATGTCCACCAGCGGGTCGGCCTGGCCGCCCATGTGGCTGGTCTGTGCCGCGAGGTTGAAGATGACCGTGGCACCCTCACACATCGGCCGCAGGTCGATCTCACGGATGTCGCCGCGGACGAATTCCACGTCGGCACCGTCCAGGTTGCGCGGATTGGCGCCGCCGCCGAACAGGAAGCCGTCCAACGCGGTCACGCGTGCGCCGCGGTCCACCAACGCGTGGCAGAGGTTGGAGCCGAGGAAGCCCGCACCCCCCGTCACGAAAACTTTTCGACCTGACCAGTCCATGACCTCTCCTCACCGCGAGGTCGCATTGTGATGCCACAAGATGGCAATATTAGAGCAATAAAAGACAACTGGCCGTAACGCATATGGAAAACGCATTTACTATGCATTTGGCATCGCCTGCCGCCACAGGCTCGCTCGGGGGCCGGTCAGCAGGCTGAGCAGCCAGAGGCCGCCGGCGGTCAGTACGATGGCCGGGCCGGCCGGAATGTCCAGGTTGTACGACAGCGTCAATCCCGCCACCGAGGACAGGCAAGCCAGCAGCACGGCCACGCGGACCTGGCCCGCAAGTGAATTGGACCAATGTCTGGCCGCGATCGCCGGCAGCATCATCAGTCCGACCGACATCAGGGTGCCAAGCGCGACGAAGCCGGAGACCACACACAGCACCACCAGCGTCAGGAAGATCAGATGCCATAGACCGCCCTTCCCCGTCGTGGCCGCCATGAACCCCGGATCCAGACTTTCCAGTACCAGAGGCCGCCAGATCAGCGCCAGGGCCGGCAAGGTCACAGTCGCGACCCCGGCCATTCCGAACAGTGCCGTGTCATCGACCGCCAGGACGCTGCCGAACAGCAGATGCGTCAAGTCGACACTGTGCTGCACCGAGATCAGCGCGACCCCGGCCGCCAGCGCCAGCAGATACATGCCGGCGAGCTGACTGTCCTCCCGCCCGCCAGTACGGCGGGCCAACCAGCCGGCCAGGACCGCGACCGCCAACCCGGCCACAACGCCGCCGAGACCCATCGCCCAGACGGAAAGTCCTGCGACGATGGCGCCGACGGCGATCCCCGGCAGAACACCGTGTTGCAGCACGTCGCTCATGAGGCTCATGCGGCGGAGGACCAGGAAAACCCCGAGCGGCGGGGCGGCGACGGACAAAGCCAGGCATCCGGCGAGGGCGCGGCGCATGAAGCCCAGCGCGAACGGCTCCAGCAGAAAATCGAGCATCAGGCCGCCTGGAGCCCCGGATCACCGTCCCACGACGCCGTCTGGCCGGTCAACAGCAGGGTATGGCGGAAATGCCGCCGCACCAAATCCATGTCGTGCAGCACGGCGATGACGGTGCGGCCTTGCGCGTGCCATTCGTGAATGACCGACATCAGCAATCGGGTTGTGGCC
>JAQGHW010000385.1 GCA_028291505.1 Rhodopila sp.
CGGATTGTTTTTTCGTCGAAGCAACGAACGTATTCAGCCCAGATCTCGGGCGGAATGTGGTTCAGGTCGGCGGTGAGTTTCAGCAGCTTCTTGCGCATGAACCAGTCGGGGTCGACGGCATTGAAGAAGGTCTCCGCGAACCCGGCGGGCTGCGCCATGAAGGGCCAGTGCCAGCCGCCGATGGCCCCCTCCTTGTCCATCGCAGCCCACATATCGAGGGTGGGGACGATGTCGATGATCGCCCCTTTGATGACCTTTTCCGGGTGATCCAGGCACATGCGATGGGTGGTGCGGGCGCCCCGGTCGTGGCCGGCAACATAGAAACGGTCGTGGCCAAGGGCGTGCATGACTTCGACCTGATCCTGGGCCATGGCGCGGAAGGAATAGTTTGCCGAATCCGGGTCTTCCGGTGGGGCGGAGCTATCGCCATAGCCCCGGAGGTCGGCGGCTACGACGTGGAAGTGTTCGGCCAGGCGCGGGGCGACCTTGTGCCACGCGACATGGGTCAATGGGTTGCCGTGAAGAAGCAGCAGGCCCGGCCCGCTGCCGGCGTGTCGCAGGCGGATGCGCGCGCCGGAGGTTTCGATGTCGGTCAGGGTGAAGTTGGGGAGGATTTCCATCGGGCGGTCCCTGCGTTTGGTGGGTGGTAGAGTGTGGCATTGGGCTGCAGGCTGCGCCAGTTGATCGGGGACGGGCGGAAGGCCATGCTTTGTGGTGACAGCGCTTCCAACCGCCGTGCGCGCCGGCATCGCATTCGGCGACGCTCCAAGCGATACTGGCGTGGAACAAGGGAGCCGCCGACCGATGAACGCGGAGCAGCCATCTATCACGCTCGACCCGAATGTATTGGCCGGGAAGCCTATCATTCGCGGCACGCGCATATCTGTGGAGTTCGTGATCGGGCTGATGGCCGACGGATGGAGCGAAGCCGACATCCTAGCGAATCATCCCGGGATCAAGCACGAGGACATTCTTGCCTGCCTCTCCTACGCCCGCGAAACGCTGAGCTCCGAAAGAGTCTTCCCGAGCGCCGCGTGACATGCGGTTCCTGGCGGATGAGAACTTCCCCGCCTCGGCCGTTCGGGCACTTCAGGAAGCCGGGCATGACGTCGCCTGGGTGATGACGATTGCCCCCGGGATAGCCGATATGGACGTGCTGGCATGGACGGCGCGCGAAAGGGGACCAGCAGGCCACTGAAAACAAAGAGCTAGTGTCGCGAATTCTGAGGTTCGCCACGACGGCGGACTTCAGGTTCGGGACACTAGCGACGCATCCAGTTCGGCCAGAACGGTCACCAGAGGCATGGTTTGCCAGCCGTCACGTTTCGGTCACTCTGCTCCATCAAGGCGCGACGTCTGGCCTCGCTCGGCATGCCCGGCGCGTTATAGACAGCCGCGTGGCCTTCGCGGTCGGTCCATCGAACGGCCGCGCGGTTTGAAGGGTCGACCGCATCTCCCGTCTCAGATCGAACTGAAACCGGATGACGTTGCCTACAGCCTCGAGGTCATTCTTCCCAAGGATCCCCAGGGAGGGTGGGCGGTTCGTGGACGATCCGACGTGGGCGGGAACCAATCTTCCCCCGAGCGTGACTTGACCGACGCCGGCTATCGGTCAAATGCTTCGGCGGGCGGCACTCAATCCCGTGTCATCCACACGACTGATTTGTTCCGTTTCAAAAATAATAAAAGATAATCCCGGGAGGAATCGATGCTCGAACAACTGGAGAGACAGGAAACGCTGACGGCGAACCAATGGAAGATCTTCGCCGCGGCAACGGTCGGCGACATGCTGGACTTCTTCGACTTTTATCTGATCGGGTTCGTCCTCGCGTTTATCGTCGGCGGCTGGCACCTGACCTACGGACAGTCGGGAGCGATTCTGCTTTCCTCGGGCATTGGCGCACCGATCGGGTCGCTGTTCTGGGGGTGGATGGCGGACAAGATCGGTCGGCGCACGGTCATGATCCTCACCGTGCTGAATTTCACCCTTGCCACAGGATTGATGGCGCTGACCCCCGAACACGGATGGCTGTTCCTGTCGGTCTGCCGTTTCTTTGTCGGAATGGGTGTGACCGGTCTGTACACGGTTGATATCGCGATCGTGCAGGAATTCGTGCCGGCCTATAAACGCGGCTGGATCACCGGCCTGACGACGACCCTTTTGCCGGCTGGCACGCTGCTGGGCGCGCTGGCCGGTGCCTATCTGGAGCCGTCCATCGGCTGGCGTGGCCTGTTCGCGGTTGGACTGTTGCCGGCGGGACTGACGCTGATGATCCGGGCATGGGTGCCGGAATCGCCGCATTGGCTGATCGGCAAGGGGAGACTTGATGAAGCGCGCAAGTCCCTGGCCTGGGCGTTGCAAGTCGATCCGGCCTCGATCCAGTTGCCAGCGACCGCGGCGAAGGTGGAAAACACCGCCTGGCTGGAGTTGTTCCACTACCCGCGCAGTATGGCCGCAGCCTGCCTGACCGGCATCAGCCAGACCGGCACCGTCGGACTGAGCTTGTGGATGACAACATTGTTTGTGCTGGTTCTGAAGATCAGTCCGGGCGAGGCGTCGTGGCTGATCATCTGGGTTGGCCTGGTCTCTATCTTCGGGCGGTTGTTCTGCGCCTGGATTTCGGACGCGATGGGGCGCCGGGGCGCGGTTGTGCTGAGCTGTGTGATCGCGGCGGCGACGATGTCGGCGGCGGGGTACCTGAGCGATGTCTATATCGGGGCCGTTTCGATCTTCTATGTGATGATCCTGATGCAGAGTTTCTTTGGCAGCGGCAACTATGCGATCGTCGGTCCCTACATGGCCGAGGTATGGCCGTCGAAGCTGCGTGCGAGCGGGATGGGCCTGGGGTATGGGTTCGGCAATCTGGGCAAGTTCATTGGCCCGGCTGGGCTGGCCGTGATCGCCGGGTCGACGAACTTCGTCACGCCGAAGGCGACGCTCGCGGCGCTTGTCCCGGCGATGAACTACTTTGCGTTCTGGTACCTCGTTGGTGCCGCCGCGATCTGGTTTATCGGAATTGAAACGAAGGGGCGGACTATCGCGGAGATCGACGGGACGTTGAAGGGGGCATCTGCGGGGGGACCGTCGCCGTAGGTCGCGAGCGCGACAGGATTCGGTGGCGCTCGTCGTTGGTGTTGAATCGGGGGGATTTCGTAATGACTGATAGCCTGCTTCATCAATCACCGAACGACATTCGCCACGGCGGATTATCATTGCCGACCCTTATTGTTTCGGTCAAGGACATTTTTCTCCCGAGCTATACGTGTGTTAGATCCCTACGTCATACGCCCCGCCGCTTGACCCGCGGGCCGGCCTACGCCGACAGCACCTCAATGTGCCCGGCCCCCGGTCGCCGCCGCGCTGGACCGACGACGATCTTCACGTCACGTCCGAGGCGGGTGAGGCAGTTCAGCATCTTCGCCTCACTGATGCCGCGGAACTGGCCGCGCAGCAGTCCCGACAGCTTGGGTTGCGGCATCCCGACGATCTCCGCCGCCTCGACCTGGGTGAGTCGGCGCCGTTTGACGATTTCGCCGATCTTAGAGGCGAGTTGCGCCTTGACCAGCATCTCTTCGGCATCCGGAAAGCCCAGGTCGGCGTAAACGTTCGTGCTGCCTTGCTCGAATTCCATTACGGCGTTGCTCCTTTTTCCATGGCCTCGAGCGGCTTTCAAACGACGTTCGATCAGCGCGATGTCAGGTTGTGGGGTGGCGATGCCGCTGGTCGCCTTCTTTTGCAAGCAGTGCAGGACGTAGACCGCTTTCGTGAACCGCACCGTGTAGACCGCTCGGTAGGTGTCGCCTTTCCAGTTCTCGACAACCTCCAAGACGCCGGCTGGCTTGGCCTTTCATCGGCTTGGCGTGTTCGTGCTTCCCACCGATCTGCGCGAGATGGAGGGCGTAACCGAAGGCGTCCAAAACCTCCTCCGGCATCGCCAGCAGATCTTTTTTGCTGCTTGGCCATCCATATGAGCGGCTTCGTGAATATGGTCCGATGGCGCGCGTTTATACCTATTTGGGTATAGGATGGCAAGCGGGTTGGTGCGGCGTTTTGGTGCGAGAGAGATTCACCGATGCGCCCGTCGCTGGCTGGTCAGCCTCTACCCATAAGCCACCGCCCCCTCCCCCCGCGTCATCCGCTCCACCGGCGGCATCCCAACCAGCGAGCACGCCACCGCCTCCGCCACCCTGATCCCGTCCACCCCGGCCGACATGATCCCGCCGGCATACCCCGCACCCTCCCCCGCCGGGAACAGCCCCTTCGTGTTCAGGCTGTGCCCATCAGCCCCCCGAACAATCCGGATGGGGCTGGAGGTGCGCGTCTCCACCCCCGTCAGCACCGCGTCAGGCATGGCGAAGCCGGGGATGTCCCGGGCGAACCGCGAAAGTGCCTCACGGATGGCTTCGACCGCGAATCCCGGCAGGCACGCGGCCAGATCGGCGGGATGGACGCCCGGTTTGTACGACGGTTCGACCTCGCCCAGAGCAACAGACCCCCGGCCGGCCAGCAGATCGCCGGCCCGTTGGGCGGGCGCGGCATAGGTGCTGCCGCCGGCCAGGTAAGCCGCGCGCTCCCAATGTTGCTGGAACGCGATACCGGCCAGCGCGTCCCCTGGGTAGTCAGCCGGAGTAATAGCGACAACAATGCCGGCATTAGCATTGAACTCAGCCCGCGAATACTGGCTCATGCCATTGGTGGCAACGCAGCCGGCCTCGGACGTTGCCGCAACGACACGTCCCCCCGGACACATGCAGAAGCTATAGACGGACCGGCCGTTACTGGCATGATGCACCAGTTTGTAGTCCGCCGGCCCCAACACAGGATGACCCGCTAAAGCTCCGAACCGGGCCCGGTCAATCAGCGACTGAGGATGCTCGATACGCGCCCCGATCGAGAACGGTTTGGCCTCGATATGGACCCCCCGCCGGTGCAGCATCGCGAAAGTGTCCCGCGCGCTATGCCCGATGGCGAGGATGACGTGATCGGCGTCGATCTGGTCGCCATTGGCCAGGGTCAGGCCCCGGACACCACGATCATCGTCCAGCACAATGTCTTCGACGCGCGCCGAGAAACGATATTCCCCACCCAGCGCTTCGACCTTGGCCCGGATGCCTTCCACCACCGTGACAAGTCGAAACGTGCCGATGTGGGGTTTGCTGGACGTCAGTATCTCCTCCGGAGCCCCGGCCGCCACGAACTCGGTAAGCAGTTTGCGCGTCAGGTGCCGGGGATCCTTTATCCCGCTGTACAGCTTGCCGTCCGAGAAGGTGCCCGCACCGCCCTCGCCGAACTGAACATTGGATTCCGGGTTCAGGACACCTCGGCGCCACAGCCCCCAGGTGTCGCGGGTGCGCTCGCGCACGAGTTTGCCGCGTTCGAGGATAAGTGGCCGAAAACCCATCTCCGCCAGGATCAGCGCGGCAAGAAGCCCGCAAGGCCCGGTGCCGATGATGACGGGACGCCGGGCCGGCGGTTCCACGCGGGTCGGGAAGCGGTAGGTGGTGTCCGGGGTCAGCCGCAGGCCAGGATTGGCCGCAAGAACGGCGGCTTCGTCGCGCACTTCGATATCGACGGCATAGACCAGGTTGATCGCTGACCGGCGGCGCGCGTCATAGCCCCGTCGGGCAATGGACAAACCGAGTAGATCGTCGGGCGGGATGGCGAGTTTGGCCAGCACCGCGGCGCGCAGCGCTTCAGGCGGGTGGTCGAGTGGAAGCTTGAGTTCGTTCAGGCGAAGCATGCGGAAAGCGTCACTCGGGCCCGGCGGATGACAGCGATCCCATCGAAGTCAGGCCGTCTACGGCATCGGGGGCCCGCGGCACCAGGCGGCACCCAATCCTGTGACTCAGGCCGATCGAGGGCCGGTCGACCCAGCGCTCGAACCCATAGGCAAGACCGACGGTCGCGGCCAGGCCGGCGGCGATCGCGATAGCACTCGCGGCGGGCGCGCCGTAGGTCCAGGTGAACACCACGCAGGCGACCGTCAGCAGGATGGGAAAGTGCACCAGGTAAAGGCTGAAGGACAGGCGGCCGGCAGTTTGCACTGGTTCGGTGGTCAACAGCGTTCGCAACGGCTGACCGATCGCCACGGCGGCGAAAATGAACATCGCCTCGGCCGCGCTTTGCAGATGCAGGGCGTCGAAGTCGGCGGGCAGGTTCATCATGGCAGCCCATTGCAGCGGCAGGGCCAGCACCCAGTTCGGTGCCGCGTAGGACGCGCAGGCCATGCCGCACAGGAACAGCACGATGCCAATGGGGGCGGTTCGGCGGACGGTGGGTCTCGCCATGATCGGGGCGACCAGGTGGCCGATGACGAACAGGCCCAGGGGGTGGGCGATCAGCAATACCACCAGGATCGTGGCGATGGCGCGGTAGACGGCGCGCGGTGCTCCGGCCCGCAGTGCGACCAGCAGCATGATGAGGATGGAGCCTGCGAACTCGATGTGCAAGGTCCAGATCGGCCCGTTGAAGGAATAGGCGACAGGAGTCAGATCGAACGACACCGCGACGGCATGCGGCAGCAACGTGCCAGGCAGGTCGAGGTGGCCAAAAAACAGACCTTCCAGCACCTCCCACAGCAAGGGCCGGATGGCTAGCGATGGCGGCCCGCTGAGATGCAGCCAGGCGCCATCACCGACAAGGTGGCCGGCGGTGATCCGGGCATTCGGCATTAGCGCGAACAGCGCGAAGGCCAGCAGCATCGACGCGGCCATCGGGACACCCAGGCGGACGATGCGGCGGCCGACGCCGGACGGCAGCGCGAAGGGGTGGCGGCTGAAGGCATAGGTCAGCGCCGCTCCGCTAATCAGGAAGAAGAGGTAGACCGCCGCGTAACCGTCGGCAAAATAGAACAGCGGCGAGTGGATGAACCAACCCTCCCAGGCGTGACGCGCGAGCTCCGGTCGCGACTGGCCGAGGGCTGGCAGAAACGCGGTTAGGAAGTGCAGCGCCAGGACCTGGAGGCTGGCGATGCCCCGCAGGCCATCCAGGTAGGCGACCCGCACGCTCGCCGGCCGCTTACCCTCCCAACCGATTCCCCAGCGGGCGGGCCCAGCCGTGCGGGTCCGGCGCAGTGCCGTATTGGATGCCGACGATGGTATCGTACAGCTTCTGCGTCAGCGCGCCGGTCTGGCGGCCGTTGATGATGTAGCGCTCACCTTTGTATCCAAGTTCTCCGACCGGGGAGATCACGGCGGCGGTTCCGGTGCCCCACATCTCCAGCGTGCCGGCGCGGGCGGCAGCCACGACGTCGTCGATCGCGATCGGGCGTTCGGACACGCGCAGGCCCCAGTCGCGCAGCAGCGTCAGCGCGGAATCGCGGGTGATGCCGGCGAGGATGGCGCCATTAAGCGGGGGAGTGATCACCTCGTCGCCAATTTTCAGCATGATGTTCATCGTGCCGACCTCGTCGAGGTACTTATGCTCCACCCCATCGAGCCACAGCACCTGGGTATAGCCGGCTTTCGCGGCCTCTTCGGCACCGAACAGCGAGGCAGCATAGTTCCCCGCGGTCTTGGCCGCACCCAGGCCGCCCTGCACCGCTCGGACATAGGTGTCCGAGGCCAGGATGCTGACCGGGTTCATGCCCTCCTTGTAGTACGCGCCAACCGGGCCGACGATCACGTAATACACGTAGCTGTGCGACGGATGGACGCCCAGGAACGTCTCCGTGGCAATGACCGTGGGACGGATATACAGCGACGTGCCCGGCAGCGAAGGCACCCACCGCTGGTCAACCTCCACCAGCGCTCGGATCGATGCCTCGACCATGGCGGGGTCTAGTTCGGGGATGCAGAGGTAGCCGGCGGACTTGTTCAGCCGGCGGGCGTGGTCGCCAAGGCGGAACAGGCGGATCTGGCCGTCGTTGCCGCGGAACGCCTTCATCCCGTCGAAGATCGCCTGACCGTAGTGCAGGACGCAGGTCGCCGGGTCCAGGACGAACGGCGCATACGGCTCGATCCGGGGATTGTGCCAGCCCGTCCCGGCCTCGTAGTTCATCAGGAACATGTGGTCTGAGAAGACCTTCCCGAACGCCAGCGTCTCGTCGGCGGGAGGCTGCTTGGGGACGGCGGTGCGGGTGATCGCGATCTGATTCACTGGTGTCTCGTCATGTGGAAGGGACGTCTCAAGATTCCAGACTACGATACTGGGACAGCGAAGGCCAATGCCTGTTGCGGGCGCCGGACATGCGTGGCGGTCGGCATGCGAACCGGCGGGTGTGCCCGCGGTCCGGCGACAGGCGTCCGGGGCGGCGAGCACTCGAGCCGGGGCCGATGCTTGCTGGGCGTGCGGGCACCGCATCGAAGACCCGATGACGCCTGAACAACGATTAGCTCTTCGCAAGGGCTACGGGAGGCGGGGCCACGCCAACAGCCACGGTTCCGCCAAGCCTAGTCCGCGCACCCTGATGCCGTTCGCCAACACCGCTTCGTAGGACTGATGGTGGTGTCCGTGAACGATCAGCCGCGCCCCGCATGCCTGCGCCAGGCCATCGATGACGGCGAAACCGTGCGGATGGCTGGATGGGGCTTCGTGGGTGACCAGAACGTCGCAGCGCAGAGCGGCCAGACGGTCGAAATCCTCCGGAAAGACAGTGTCGCGGTGGAACAACGGCAGGCCACCGCGCCAAGGTTCGTCCGGGCGCAAGCCAGCCTGGAAGTCAGTTCGGGTGTGATATGACGCCGGTCCCTCCTTCGGATCCCAAACCCGGGGTTTGAACACGCCGGGCAGGCCGGCGATGCGCACGCCTCCCACGGTGACGACACGCAGGCCGAGGTCGCCAGGGTGGCCGGTCAGGTTGTCGAACGCGGCCGCCGTTTCGGTGTCGTGGTTGCCGAGGATCCAGCGCACCTCCCAGCCGAACCGGATAGCCGGAGCCAGGATGTCGGCCAGCGGTTCGGGGCAGTCGCAGTCGCCAAGCAGGATGAGCGTGCCGGGGGACAAGGCTGAACAGGCACGCAGGATGGGCGCGAAATTTCGATGAGGATCGCCGCCGAACAGAATCGGCGGTTCAGGCAATCGCGGCCTCCACCCAGCGCGCCCATGCCAGCACCGCCCGGTCGTCGCCGCGCCGGCCGACGATCTGGATACCCAGCGGCAGGCCGTTCGGGCCGGTGCCGGCGGGAACCGTGACGCAGGGGACGTGCAGTGAGGTCCAGATGAAGTTGAATGCCGGGTCTCCGGTCCATTCCAGGCCTTTCGGCGCCTCGCCGGGGGCGGCGGGGGTTACCAGCACATCCAGCCCGTCCATCGCGTCGGGAAACGCCCGCTGGGTGGCCTCGAACACGGCGTAGGCGTGCTCCAGCGCGGACTGCGGCTGGTTCAGCCCGAACCCCAGGCGTTCGCGGAGCCCCTCGCTGAGCTGGTCAGCGTGGTTCGCCAATTCCCAGCCCAGCGCGCGGGCGCTTTCACTGTTCATGACGATGGGGTGCGCCTCGACCAGGGCATCGAAGCTCGCGGGCAGTTCGCGACGGCTGACCGATGCCCCGGCGCGGCCCAGTGCGTCGGCAACCCGCGCCAGCAGGGCCCGGGTTTCCGGGGCGGCGGTGTCCCACGTGGGCGACTGGCAGACGCCGATGCGCGGCGTCGCCTCGGGTTTCGTGTCGGGATCGCCGAGGTCTCGGCCGGAGACGGCGCCGGCGAACAAAGCGCAGTCGGCGACGGTGCGGGCGATGACGCCGATCGTGTCGAGGCTGTCGGACATGATCTTCATGCCGATGCGGCTGATCAGTCCGTATGTCGGCTTGTAACCGACAGCCCCGCAATAGGCTGCCGGGCGGATCACGCTGCCGGCGGTTTGGGTGCCATAGGCCAGCGGGAACAGGCCCGCCCCGACGCCAGCGGCAGACCCTGAGGACGACCCGCCGGGTGTGTGTGCCGGATTGGCGGGATTCATCGTCGGCCCGGGCTTGCGGGTCGCGAATTCGGTGGTGACGGTTTTTCCCAGCACCACGGCGCCGGCCTTGCGCGCCCAGGCGACCGGTGCCGAGTCGGCCCTTGGCTGCCAGCCCGCCCAGATTGGGGAGCCATACTGGCTCGGCATGTCGGCGGTATCCAGCACGTCCTTGGCGCCCACCGGGATGCCGTGCAGCGGGCCCGGACGGGCCGAAGCCGCCGCGGCACGCGCCTGGGCAGGATCGAAATGGGCGAACGCCCGAACGCTGGGATCACGGCTGGCAATATGGTCCAGGTACGCGTCCATCAGCGCCTCCGGCCTCAGCCTGCCGTCATGAATCCGTCGAACTGCCTCGGTCGCGGTGAAGCTGGCTGGGTCACCCTTAACGGTTTGCGGCATACCGAACTCTCCTTTGTGAGACTACATCCTGACCCAGCGGCGTCCCGCTATCCAGTCTTAGACAACGGTGCGGAGCGCATGGGAAGAAGCCGGACCGCTACGCC